>DASWRJ010000411.1:0-7875 GCA_036403255.1 Verrucomicrobiia bacterium | reverse complement strand
CATAACTTTGATGTTTTAGGGAAATACTTATTTTGGATTCATCCGCACGGCCCAAAGTATCCCATTCGATAACAATTTGCGGAACTCCGGGATTTGAAAGTCTTTCGGGCTCCCCAGCGAAGTATAAAATACGCGCCGGTTTTGTGATGTATTTACCCACGCGATTGGTTCTACTTCCGGCCGTCCTTCCATGCGCGCTGTCATAAGCACGGTCACATGTTTCGGCAGGTCGGGATTTTTATAGAGGTGAGAGGCCACCATGAACTCATTTGTCGTTATGCCGCGCAACACTTCATGCTGCGCCGCTTCTGGCCGGATCTTCGCAAACGTTTTTATCCCTTGGCCGTAATGATCATGGTAATTGCCACCCAACACATCCGCATCGAAACTGGGCCAATCCGCGTGTCCTTCCGGCACTTTGGCATCCTTGCCGCGCAATGCGAAAGCATGGCTCGCCGTCCGGATGCCAACAACTGGTTTGCCGGCGGCCACATGTTTTCGGATCAAATCCATTTGCTCTTTTGAGGGTGTGCGGCGACGCACGCTGATGAAAAGCAGATCCGCATTCGTGAGCGCCTCCAGGCCTGGAAAATCGTTTGATGTATCAGAAGGCGCAATGGCAAAGGAGCAACGAATTCCACGCGGCTCGAGTTCCTGCTTCGCGAATTCCGGCAGCGTCGTTTTGGTATCGTACTCGCTCTCGCCGATCATGAAGAGGATATGAGGCGGCGCGGCGGAGAGCCGGGTTTGGCCGAACGCGACTACAAGGAGCAGGATAAGAACTCGAATTCGATTTAACATGGCGACGGGAGCTTGGACGCTGGCTGTCCGAGATTTATTGAGCGAAAGCGCGCGCCGCACCAGCCAGCGTCTTTCTGATTGCCAAAAATTCCGGAAAACCTCCATGCTATCTCCATGCGTTTACCAATGCTGCTTTTAGCAATTTCAACTTTAGGGGCCGCCGCCGCGCCCATCCGGGTCACTGTCTGGGACGAGCGACAACCGAAGCAACTCCAGGCCTACACCAATTATCTGGGCAACCAGATCGCCGCCCATCTCCGCACCGTTGCAGGTTTGGAAGTCAAATCCGTCGGCATCACTGATCCTGACCAGGGACTGAGCGCCGCCACGCTGGACGATTCTGACGTGCTCATCTGGTGGGGACATGTGCGGCACAAAGACATCTCGAATGCCAAAGCCAAAGAAATCGTTTCACGCATCAAAGACGGCAAGCTCTCGATGATCTGCCTGCATTCAGCGCATTGGTCAGAGCCATTTGTCGAAGCCATGCGCGAACGGGCTCGTGAAGACGCGCAAAAAGCCGTCCCTGCAGGGACGCAAATCGAATTCATCACGCCGCCGCGCTTTGGCGCACCCAAAGCTGATGCCCCGCTCACGCCGCATACTGAAATGACCACCAGCGCCGACGGAAAACCGCTCGCCAAAGTGACCTTGCCAACCTGCTGCTTCCCATCCTGGCGCGAAGACGGCGCTCCCAGCCACGTGACCACGCTCCTTCCTGAGCACCCGATCGCCAAAGGCATTCCGGCGCACTGGGACATTCCACACACGGAGATGTACAGCGATCCGTTTCATGTGCCCAAGCCGGACGCTTTGATTTTCACCGAGAAATGGGACAAAGGCGAACATTTCCAGAGCGGCTGCGCCTGGACAGTCGGCAAAGGCAAAGTGTTCTACTTCCGACCTGGCCACGAGTCATACTCGATTTACACCGAAGCCCTGCCGCTCAAAGTGGTTGAAAATGCAGTCCTCTGGATGGGAAAGAAGTAAGCTTTTCAAGGCGGCGCGCTGCTGCCATGGGCTTCAGCGCCTGCAAATTGCAGGAACCAATCTTCTGGCGGCGCGGTGAAGTGCCATTCTTGACCGCGCCATTGGAACTCGACTTCGCCTGCGTGCAAAGCTTGATTCGGAAGTAGCAGCCGCTCCCGCTGCGCATCAGTCAATCGGAACTGCACGAAATCGAGGTACAGGTTTTCGTCTCCACCGTAGAGCTTATCACCGACTAAAGAGTGTCCAATATGCGCGAGGTGTATGCGAATCTGGTGCTTGCGGCCGGTGCGCGGTTCGATCTTCAACAGTGAGTATGGTTGGGCGCTCCGACTGAAGCGATTTAAGACTCGATAGCTGGTGCTCGAAAGCAGGCCGTCCGGGCGCACGCAATCTTTGATCGCCACGGCGCTGGCTGCATCACGGCCCAGCGGCGCGTCAATCGTGCCTTCATCGGCAGCCATGTGGCCATGCACAATCCCCAGATAGGTTTTAAGCACTTCGCGTTTCTCCCAAATCAAACGCAATTCCCGGGCGCACTCAGGAATCTTCGCCACCAGGGTCAAGCCGCTGGTTTCGCGGTCGAGGCGGTTGATGAGCTGTGGCTGAATATCCTCGCCCACGAAAAGGCGCACGCGACTAATCAGGCTGGAATAAACACCGCCTTTGGTCGGATGGCAGACCAGGCCGGCTGGTTTATTTACGACCAGCAGATCGGCGTCCTCATAGACGATATTTAGCAACGGCGACATTGTGCCTCAAGAACCGAAAGGTATTCGCGAAACAGGGATAATCCAAGGCTGGTGATTCAAAGTTTGGGGGCATTGGACCTTCGAGAATCCGCACAATTCCGAACCTCGGCTTGTCACCCGGCGCGATTGGGTTATGATTCGGGAGATTGAAAGAGAGATTGAACATTTGGCTGCCGATTGCGCTGATGGCCACATTCGCGCTGACACGCTGGCCGGGATTGTTGCCGCCAAATTTCAGCGCCGCCTATGCGCTGGCATTTTGCGCTGGAGTCTATTTTCCGCGTCGCCTCGCCTGGTGGTTGCCGCTGGCTACGTTACTCGCGACTGATCTGGCATTGAATGCTTATTATTTCTTTGGCATGGGCATTAACGCATTTAAATGGACCCAACTCTTCAATTACGTCTCTTACGCAATGTTGATTTGGCTCGGGAAAAACTTCCAACCTAAATCTTCCCTCCTGAGTCTCTTGAGCGGCGGCATTTTGGGCGCAATCTTGTTCTATCTCATCACCAACACCGCCTCGTGGTTTTTCAATCCTTTCCAAAATCTCGAATACACCAGGACACCGCATTCCTGGTTTATTGCCCTGACCAAGGGCATTCACGGGTATCCCGAAACGTGGCAATTTTTTAATCGCACCCTGCTCAGTGGCGGACTCTTCACTGGCCTATTTGCGGGGGCCATGAAGCTCACGTGCCCGGAATCACAAGCTGAAAAAGATGTTCCGGAATCCGAACCAGAAGAAGGCCCAAAGGAAGGGCAGGAATCTGAAGCTTGAAAATCGGGGTCATTTCCGACACGCACGATTATCTCGATCCCCGCGTGCCGGAGATTTTTGAAGGGGTCGGGCACATTTTGCACGGTGGCGATATCGGGATGCCATGGCTGATTCTGCAACTTGAGCAGATCGCGCCAGTCACGGCAGTGCTGGGCAACACTGATTCAGGGATTAATTACAAAGAGAGCGAGGTGATCACGTTCGCTGAGCACAAATTTCTTTTGCATCACATTGTCGATCCGCACAGGCCATCGGAAACCCTGCATCACTTACTGGAGCGGCAAAAGCCGGACGTCGTGGTATTTGGGCACACGCATAAACCGTTCAATGAACGCATTGATGGAAGACTTTATTTTAACCCTGGTTATGCGGGCAAACAACGCTTCCAGCTTCGGCGCAGCGTGGCCATTTTGCATTGCGATGAAAACACGATGCGCCCCGAATATATTTGGCTGGGTTAACTCCTGCAGCTTATGTGTTCGGGGAAGGGCCTATTGAGTCACAAAGTATTCCAAAATTGCTAATAAACCGGCCCCACCAAAAGGCATAATCAAAGCGTGAATGAGGGGATTACGCGAGAGTGGGGCAAATGCTCCGACCGCGTACGATTCAAGCTCAACTTGTATTTGCCGGAGTTGACCCGGAATCCCTGTGAGAAACGGTCTGATCCCCACGTCGGAGGCATCAAATGAGAGCTTCCGATCAGAATAATCCTGCTCATGCTGTTCACCACCTAAGACTTGGATGAGTTTGCACCTAAGTTGCCTCAGGGCCTTTTCTCGCGCTTCCTCGGCGCTTTTTCTAAGCACAAACGCCGAAAAAGCAGCATATCCACCCGTGCACAAGTAGATAAAAATGAGACTGGCAGGCCAATCCCAACGATCAAAAACACTAGCCCTGGCGATAATCCCAACAAAGAGAAGCACGAACGGAAATATAACCAACTTGCTCACTGCGTCAGATCTCTCTCCAATAATGGTAATGTTTATAAGCTCATCAAGGTAAGCGCGATTAAGCCCGTACTTCTTTTCAAATGCCTGATATGTCTCCTCACCCCAATGCAGGGAATAATTTGTCAGATTTTCTATAAATTTTTGGCATAATTTGACTGCGTCCACTACGTAAAACGTGACAAAGAGTTGAGTCCCAATGAATGAGTATAAAAGCAGACTGTCGGCAATACTCGAAATTGGGCCTCGGAAGGGAATCACTGGAGTTCCAAATACTTTAATGAGCGCAAAAGCCAAAATGAAATATACCATAGCATCAAGGCCCGCTCGCAGAATCCGATGCCTGAATCTGCCATACCAATTATACTGAAGCCATAATGCATTTGCGTTGATCTTTGAAACGCCTCTTGTGGATTTAAACTTCGAAGGCACCCAGTTTGAAACGCTTACGAAAATTCTAAAAGTCAGCGCCTTTTTCCACCATGCTGAAGGGATTTTTTTAAATGTTTCGCGTGAATACCACGAGTTGGCCGCAGTTGTATCAGTAAATGGAGTTGGCAATGCGTACCTCGCCTTAAAATCTTCCTTATTGAGGAGCAAGTACTTTCTGGCTTTGATCAATAGCAATATTCCGATAACTATGCCCACATACCGGAGGATTTCGGTTGGCCATAAACTCACTCCACCCAGCAGGTAAAATGGTTTTCCTCCGATCCTGAAGTGGTCGTACACGATGCCACTGAAAAGCAGAACTCCGAACAGCAGGATTGCTATCATTCCCAAGCGATTAAGTTTAAGCCAGAACAGTACCTCGGAATCGCTCTGGTAACCGCTCAGGCGACCAAAGGCTTGCGACAATTCATCGATGAATTCTCGGAAATATTTCGAGTGGCGATAAAGAAGGAAACAACCTAACAAAAGTACGAATCCCACCCAACCCCAGACCGCCAAATAATCGGACATCACTTTCCGCGGAGGCTTAAAAGCAATGGAGATAGAATTAGTGTTTAGGGAAAGATCCTTGGCTCCTAAGTGTGAGACTTCGAAAATGGATGGACCCAACAAGGTGAAGTCGTGTGCAGGAACACGTCCCAGAGCTCCGAGGCAGCCCATATAATGCGCCGTTTGATATGAATCTCGAAAAGGAGGAATATCGTCTTGGTACATTGGGGCCACTTCCAGGCCGTAGCTGGAAGAGACAAGCAGATTTCTGGACCACTTCAACTCGTTTGGATGCCAAAGACGGGCGTCCAAATCCGTGGTGAAGAAAATGACATCTCGGAAGTTTGGTCGCAGGGACTGCAGCAGTAAGAGCTTGTCATATACATCACTACCCAATATCCCAATGGCAAATAATTGGCCTTTGTTCTGGTTCCTGGATGTAAAGTTGAATTCCTTTAGTCGCTCAACCAGTCGTGGGATATAATCTAATTGGCTGTTGCCTTCTGGTTTCGCGATATTCGACTTTGTCTTACTCTCTTTCTTTGTTCCTTCCTGTGGCACGGGCACGCTGCCAGCAACGTCGGCAGACATTTGCCCATCGACACCACGCAGGTAGCTCATACGCACGACTTTCGTGTTTGGAAACTTTCTCGTGAGACTTTCTGTCATTGATGCCGGAAGGGCTCGGCCGTAGTGCGTATCCCACTCTGAGATCAAAACAATTTTCTGCTCCATTTTATTGTCCAGACCGCGAAGAGAAAGCTCCTCAGCCAGTTCGTCAGCCAAAGTATCATCTGTAAGAATACAGCCTAAAAAGTTGATGCCCAAATCCCGCAAAGCCGAACTGATCTGCTCTCTAGGAACAAAATTACGTTTCAATTTGGGCTGGTAATTCCTGTTTACGATATATTTATCCGCTGCCGTCGAGGAGCAGGAGAGCATGGTGAAATTCGTAAATGTATTTTTCATCGAAAGCCGGATGCTCGCTGGTTCAGAATCTATGGATTCTGAGTCCAACTTCTCCTGATTCAAAGTGACCTCCAGTGGTTTGTCCTTCAATTCCAGAGCATTTTCATATATTTTGCCGAGCAATGTAGTGCTGTAGGGACCAATCATTTTTATATCCATATTCCTCTCGGCGTTAGGTAGCGTTCGCATGAGAGCGAAAAGCTGAGACATTCGACAAAGGGGAAAATCTAAGAAATCCTCATCTCTGAGCCAGAGCACAAGGACTGCATCGGGATTCGACTTACACGACGGCGGATGCGAAGAAGCAACCGCGGTCCAGTCGAACCATTCAAATGGGATAGTCAGATTCAGCTCGCTGTGTTCGTAGAGATCCAACGCGGGAATAGCCTGTCCAGTTTGGTAGCCTCTAATAGACTCCGCGGTCGGCCAATCAACTCTGCAGTAGCCGATATGTTCGTTGTCTTGTGGGATGTAATTGGCAGTCGCCAACGCAGACAATATCGCGTAACGCGTGCGAATGCGCCACTCCTTGCCTTCCGCATAGGGGCTACTAGTTACAAAGACAGGCATGACGCAAAGTTTATTACTTTCCGCGATGGAAGCCTGGATATCGCTAAGCAAAGCCTTAAATGAATGACTGTGGTGCTCAGGTACTTTTCGCAGTTCTTCTTTTTTCCTATGATTTGAAATGGCCTCAAATGGATCCTGCCACAAACGCGCGTCGGCATCCTGCCTACCAATGACGGCGACAGAGGCCACATTGCCTTCGCTGGGACGAGAACTTTTCAATGAAATGCCTGGAAACCAAAAGGCATTGGCGGCGATGGCAACCAACAGCACGACAGTCTGCACGTTAAATATAGGACTGGAGCTTTTCTCTTGCATGGTAGTCTGGTCTTATCGTTGTTCTTACCTTCACATGCTTAACTGTTCTAAGTTCAAACCCTGCTCATTTTTGCCGCTTTGAACGCATATGCTGTTTTCAAACTGCTACTAACAGCGCCAAAAAATATAGATGCAATGGGATTTGTTCTTATATACGCAACAAGAGGAGAGAATCTTTCAAAAAACTTTTCCGAGCAGCGCAAGGTTTTGCAAATAAGGCAGATCAGCCACATCTAAATATTTTTTGAAAGACTTGTTCCCCAACCCGCGTATGTAGAAGTGTAGGACAATCATATCGTGCCACTTGGCGCTTGCGAGTGACTGGAACAAACGTTTTGAACTCCTAGAACTTATGAGAATACTTTCCATTGATGGCGGCGGCATTCGAGGAATCATTCCGGGCCAGGTGCTCGTTTCCCTCGAAGCAAAACTTCAGCAACTCACCAATGATCCAAATAAACGTATTGCCGATGTGTTTGACCTGATCGCAGGCACGAGCACCGGCGGGATTTTGACCTGCCTCTATTTGTGTCCGGATGAGAACAAGCGCCCCAAGTTTTCGGCCACTGATGCGGTAAACCTTTACCTGCAGAACGGTGATGACATCTTTGACGTCTCAATCTTTAAGCAAATTACTTCCCTGGGAGGCATTGCAGACGAGAAATACTCCGCTGTTCCACTGGAGCGCATCCTTGCCAAATATCTGGCTGAACTGAAGCTCAGCGAGTTGCTCAAACCGTGCCTGGTCACGTCATACGATATCAATCGACGCCAGGCAAAATTCTTCAATTCGGCAGATGTAAAGGCCCT
>DASWRJ010000410.1:0-3523 GCA_036403255.1 Verrucomicrobiia bacterium | reverse complement strand
TGGAGCGGCCGTTTTTCTGGCCAGCGCGCGCGCGAGCAGTTTCATTACCGGCACGGATATCAAAGTCGATGGCGGATTCCTGTCGCAAACAATTTGATTCCGCACCGTTTTTCCCTGCTGAATTGCGTCTCGTATCAATTTCGGCTTGAGAGTTTCGCGTTCCGCCTCCAACCTTTTGTGCTCGCCCTCGTGGCGCGTTTGAAACCTGAACGAACTGAATCATGGCCTGGCTGAACGATAATTTTTTGAAACTCAAATCCGGCTATCTCTTTCCCGAGATCGCCCGGCGCGTCCGTCAATTCTGTGAACAAAATCCAGACGCCGCGCGCCGTCTTATCCGCTGCGGCATTGGCGACGTCACCGAGCCGCTTCCGCCCGCCGTCATCACCGCCTTTCAAAAAGCCGTTGAAGAGATGGGCCGCCGCGAGACGTTCCGCGGCTACGGTCCCGAGCAGGGCTACGATTTCTTGCGCGCTGCCATTGCGCAAAATGATTATCGCAATCACAAACTCGACATCGCCGACGACGAAATCTTTGTATCCGACGGCTCGAAATGCGATTGCGGCAATATCCTCGACATCTTCGGCCCTCAAAACAAAATCGCCGTCACTGATCCTGTTTATCCCGTCTATGTGGATACAAACGTCATGGCCGGGCACACAGGGCAGGGGGATGATTCCGGTGCTTTTGCGGGATTGATGTATCTGCCTTGCACAGCGCAAAACAATTTCGTGGCGGATGTCCCTGCGGAACACGCCGACATCATCTATCTGTGCTTCCCCAATAACCCAACCGGGGCAGTCGCCACGCGCGAGCAACTCACCAATTGGGTTGCTTACGCTCTCAAGCATAAATCCGTGATCCTCTTCGATGCCGCCTACGAAGCCTACATCAGCGATCCAGCGATCCCGCATTCAATATACGAAATTCCCGGCGCGCGCGAATGCGCAATCGAGTTCCGCAGCTTCTCGAAAAACGGCGGCTTCACCGGTACCCGCTGCGCCTTCACCGTCGTTCCGAAAACGCTCATGGCCTCTGCTGCCGATGGCCGCACTGCGAGCCTCCATTCTCTTTGGCTGCGTCGTTCGAGCACGAAATTCAACGGCGTGAGCTATCCCGTGCAACGCGCCGCCGAAGCCATCTACTCGCCGGAAGGCCAGTCGCAGGTCAAAGCGCTCATTCAACATTACATGGGCAATGCGCAGGTGCTGCGCAAAGGCGCAAAAGCCGCCGGGCTCAATGTTTATGGCGGTGTGAATGCTCCTTACATCTGGGTTGAAACTCCCAAAGGCGTCAATAGCTGGCAGGCATTCGATAGAATTCTCAATGAAGCAAACGTGGTGATCACTCCCGGCAGCGGCTTCGGCAAACATGGCGAAGGTTACTTCCGCATTTCGGCCTTCAACAGCCGCGCCAACGCCGAAGAAGTCGCGCGTCGCCTCCAGTCATTGAAGTGGTAATTTGAAACTGAAATTAGCAGCAGCCGACGTGGGAATTTCGCGCGAGCCTCTTAACCGTAACGCCCCTCAATATACTCTGCGGTCCGCGGATCTTTGGGCGCTATGAACAGGTCCGTGGTTACCCCGTGTTCGACCAGCTCGCCAACGAGCATATAGATACATTCATCGCTGGCGCGCCGGGCCTGGGCCATGTTATGGGTAACAATCACAATCGTATAGCGACCCTTGAGCGCGAACATGAGCTCTTCAATTGCACGGGTCGCTTCCACGTCCAGTGCTGAGCATGGCTCATCCATCAGGATGATTTCCGGCTTCAGCGGTAGCAACCGTGCGATGCAAAGCTTCTGCTGTTGCTCGAGCTGAAGGGTGGTGGCCTTCGTATCCAGCCGGTCCTTCAAATCATTCCAAAGGCCCACCTCGGACAGTGCTTTCTCGACTTCCTCGTCGAGCCGCGCTCTGGGCAGTTCTTTTGGCGGTGTATGTATTCGCAGGCCGAAAACGACATTGTCATACACTGAAATCGGCATTGGATTGGGCCGTTGGAAAACCATTCCCACTCGCTTCCGCAATTCGATCAGGGAAACGTCCGGCTCCAGGGTGTTCTTGCCCAGGAGTTCGATTTCACCAGTGGTGCGCACGTAATCCCACCGTTCGTTAATCCGGTTGAAACAGCGGAGCAGGGTGGTTTTGCCACAGCCAGATGGGCCAATCAGCGAAGTAATCAGCCCATGTTTGATCCCCAAGGTCACATTGATCAATGCCTGAAATTTTCCATACCAAAGGCACAGGTCTTTGGTCGTAATAGCAAAGCGGCAAGGGTCACTCATCCGAACACTCCGTTTACATAATCGTGGGTTCGCCGGTCTTTCGGGTGCTCGCCAAACGCGACCTCGGTAGGACTGTGCTCGACCATTTCGCTGGCCATAAGAAAAAGCGTGTTGTCCGAGAGTCGGCTCGCTTGTTGCACCAAATTCGTTACCAGCATAATCGTCATGCTTTTGCGCAGTTCCTTCAGCACTTCTTCGATCTTCATCGTCGTGACCGGATCGATCGCGATGCTGAATTCATCCAGGCACAAAATCTCGGGCGAGAGCGAAAGCGCTCGGGCTAGTGTCAGCCGTTGCTGCTGCCCGCCTGAAAGGCGCGTTCCGAGCATTTGGAGCCGATCTTTAACTTCGTCCCAAAGCACCGATTGCCTCAAACAGCGCTCAACGATTTCATCCAGCGCGGGCTTGGCCGTGATGCCCATGCGCCTCGGCGCATACGCCACATTTTCGTAAATGGTCATCGGCAGTCCTACGGGCAGCGGAAACACCATCCCGATCCGGCGTCGCAGTTCATTCGGGTTGCGAATTCCCGCCACATTTTCGCCGTTGATCAAAACTTCCCCGGTGAAGCGCGCGCCATCGATGAAGTCCAGTGTGCGATTGATGGTTTTCAGGAGCGTAGTCTTCCCCGAATTCGCCGGGCCAATGATCCCGAGCACTGTATTCCGCGGCACAGTGAGGCTCACATTCCGCAGCACCTGTTTGCGTCCGTAAAAGGCTGAGACGTTGCGAAACTCGATATGTGGCTTGCCGTTTGTCATGCGCTTACCAGCGTTTGCGTCCGCGCAACCAGACCCGGAGCGTGATGGCAAAACTGTTGATAAAAAGGATCAGCAAGATCAACACCGCCGCGCACCCGTACTTCATGCCTTCCGGCATTTGCGAGATCTGTGTGAGAAGCACGTGCAGATGAGTGGACATGGCCATAAACGGCTCCTTGAAATTGTAGGGAAAGACCTTGTCCCACCCGCTATCCGCAATGAACTTAAAAGTGGTTGCCCCAGTGAAAAGGATCGGTGCCGTCTCCCCGGCCGCGCGCGATACCACCAGGATGATGCCAGTCAAAATGCCGCTCATCGAGTTGGGGAGTACGATCGTGCGGATCGTCTGCCACCGGCTCGCCCCAAGGTTCCAGCACGCCTCGCGAAAGGCATGTGGCACCGCCCCAAGAGCCTCCCTTGTGCTCGTGATAACTACCGGCAGGTTCATCACGGCAATGGTCAGCGCCGCAGTCAG
>DASWRJ010000409.1:0-2429 GCA_036403255.1 Verrucomicrobiia bacterium | reverse complement strand
CATGCGTAAGCAGGTGCACACGTTCGGCGATTTTGCGCAAACCTTGCGGGCCGTGATAGACGGCATACATCGAGGCCATGACGGCCAATAGCACCTGTGCCGTGCAGATGTTGCTGGTGGCTTTTTCGCGCCGAATATGCTGCTCGCGCGTTTGCAGGGTCAGACGCAGGGCAGGGCGTCCTTCGGCATCTTTGGAGACACCCACCAATCTTCCGGGCATGTGGCGCTTGAAGGAATCGCGCGTGGCGAAGAATGCGGCATGCGGACCGCCATAACCGAGCGGCACTCCGAAGCGTTGCGCACTGCCGACAGCGACGTCAGCGCCGAATTCGCCTGGAGGAGTGAGCAGCGTCAGGCTCAACAAATCCGCTGCCACAATCACCAGCGCCTCGTTTTTGTGGGCCTGCTCGACGAAAGCGCGATAATCGTAAATCGTTCCGTCAGTGGCAGGATACTGCACCATCGCCGCGAAAATCGATTTTGAAAAATCAAATGTCTGGTGATTGCCAACGAGTACTTCAATTCCGAGCGCCCGCGCCCGAGTCCGAACAACTTCAATCGTCTGGGGATGGCACGACCGCGAAATGAAAATCGCGTGGTTCCCTTCCTTGCCCTTGATGCCGAGGCAAAAAGCCATTGCTTCCGCAGCGGCCGTCCCTTCATCCAGCAGCGACGCGTTGGCAATCTCCAGTCCTGTCAAATCGATGATCATCGTCTGGAAATTAAGGAGAGCTTCGAGGCGGCCTTGGGAGATCTCCGCCTGGTAAGGAGTGTACTGAGTGTACCAACCGGGATTTTCGAGCACGTTCCGTTGAATTACCGGCGGAATAACGCAATCGTAATATCCAAGCCCGATATAGGAACGAAAAACTCTATTCCTGGCGGCGATGGTCTTTAGCTCCTTCAGCAGTCCATGTTCGCTGCGAGACGCGGGCAAATTTAATGGCGAACGGAGCCGAATGGATTGCGGCACCGCAGAATCAATCATCTTGTCCAGCGATGCAAAGCCGCACACATCCAGCATCTCCTGCATTTCCTCGCGGCTCGGTCCGATATGGCGAGTAATAAATCGATCAGACCAAGCCAAAGCATTGCTGCCCGAACTGGCCGAAAGATGGGGCTTTGATGGTTTTTGGCTTAAAGGCGCTCGCAACTTCTCAGACATGCGGGCAAACTAAAGGGCAGGGGAGACAAATCAAGAGCGTTTTACTTCAAGCTGGTCATGATTATTAAAACTCCTGAAACATCAAATGCCCTGAACTCATATTGGCAGGGCCTGCGAGGGCCGGTTGAACCACTCTGGCAAATCAACTCACCTGCGAAAATTCGAAAATTTTGCGGAATTCTCCTGAGCAATTCATCTTTTTTGTTGTCGAACCGGTGGGAAAACCGGCCAATTTTATCGAAGAAAGAGCGGATTGGCGCGTCCAAATGGCAGGTTTTTGGGTCATTAGTGTGTGGAAACTTTCAATTTAAGTTGCTTTTTACTTTCGCGGCGCACTTGACTCCTTGGCCTGTCCATGAAATTGTGGAAGGCTCTTGGGGGCGTCCGGTTCAGGCGCTTCCGGGACTTTGCGTGTCGGTTCTATACTATAAATGAAATCAAATAAGCTTGTCTCCACTTCGAATCGCAAGACCGTGGTTCGAAAACTTAAAACCATCTCCTTCGGCAAAGGTCTTCGTTCCCATCAGATGCCGAAACGAAATGAAGACGGAGTCGGTTCTGCCGCAGTTCTGCCGGCCAAAACCAAATCGGCCACTCACGGCCAATCGAAGCTTCCAACCAAGGCCTCACTCGGACCTGAGCACGAGAGCAACCTGGTCCGAGCGCAGGAGAATCTTGGGCAAATCAAAAGCACCTCCGGGGTGGATATCACCGAGAAGGTCAAGGAACTCATCTCGCTGGCTCGCGAGCAGGGCTACCTCACTTACGAAGATATTGATGACGTGCTCGCTGATCCCGGGATGACTGCCGAGGATGTCGATGAAATCCATACGCGGCTGGCGAATCTTGATATCGAGATCGTCGATCAAGCTGAGATGGAGCGCACCCGCGCCTCCGAATCTGAAGAAGAGGAAGAAAAGGGCCGCCTCGACAGCATGGACGATCCCGTGCGGATGTACATGCGCCAAATGGGCAAGACCCCGTTGCTGACCCGCGAACAGGAAGTGGAAATTTGCAAGCGCATTGAAGACGCCGAGATTGGCATGCGCCGTCTCATCTACAGCTTCGGTTTTACTGCCAAGGAACATATTGCCCTGGCGGAAAAGTTAATTTCTGAACCGCCCAAAGAGCGCTTCGATCGCGTGATCGTCGATAAGAAAATCGAAGGCCGTGAAGATCATCTAAGAGCGCTCCGGCTGCTGGTCAAGAATGTCCGTGCGCTGGATCAACAAGTGGATGAGAAATACGCCCAGTACCAGCATGC
>DASWRJ010000408.1:0-3174 GCA_036403255.1 Verrucomicrobiia bacterium | reverse complement strand
CTCGAAGACGGCATTTTGCGAAGCTGCGGCCGCACTTTTTCGTTCGTTCTCGTACTTGCGTGTCAAAAATTTTCGCAATGCTTCGCGTTCTTCCTGATCCTGCGTGCTTAAATCGGCCAGCCGCTGGGCATCGGCAATCTTGAATTCTCCACCCGCGCGCACGGGAGCGTACTCGGCCCCCAGCCAGCCCGCCCAGTTGCCCGCCTTAAATTCCTTGAATTCATTTCCCTCGGGACACGGATCGAGCAAAACGAAATTAGGAATGGGATTATTCAATTGCCCAAGTTGTTGCGCCAGTACCGAACCAAGCGTCGGGCGCACAAACGGCGGTCGCGGTTCCGCGCCGCGGTTGAGTAAATCAATCCCCTGAAAATGTTCGTTCGGCTTGGTCTTCATCGAGCGGACCACCGCCAGTTTATCCGCAATACTCGCACAGCGCGGCATGAGTTCGCTGAAATGCACACCGGGCAGCTTGGTCGGGATGCTCCGAAAAGGTCCGCTGAATACGCTCTCGGGCTTTGGGTCCCAGGTTTCAAACTGACTGGGCGCACCGCAAAGCCAAAGCAGGATGCAATGCTTTTGCTCCCGTTTCGCTTGCGCGGCCAGTGCTTCGAGCGAGAACAAACCGCCCCAGCTCATCATCGAGAGCGCGCCCGCCTTGGCCACGCCCTGCAAAAACAGCCGGCGATGCATGGTGTGCTCGGGCGGAGTACACGCACCTGGGCCACTTATGGCTTTGCGCAGTTTTCGCATGGTTAATGGTTCAACTGAAATTCGGCACTGGCCAAAAGTGCCCAGAGCAATTCACGGGTTCCCGTTTCGGCATTTCGCTTCGCCAAAAAGAGTTTCGCACTTTGCGCTTCATCTTTATCAGGCTGTCGCCCGAGGACAATTTTAAAAGCCGCCGCAATGCGAGACTCGGAAGTATCGAGTGCCAGAATTTTGGCTGTCGTGCTGTTCGATTGCTTTTCCAGCAACGCATCGAGCAATGGCGAATTGGAGAGCAACAGCGCTTGTTGCAGCGTGGGGTTGTAATCTGGCGCAAATAGGTCCGGGAACTTTTCCTTCAACGCCTGGCGAAGTTGCACCTGGTTGGTGGCATCCAAATCATGTCCCGTGGCGATGAGCAGCGACCGATAGAGCTGTTCGGCCGAGAGCGGCTTATCCAAAGCACGGGCAAATGCGTTCGGCGGAGGCCGCACTCCATCCTTCCACTTCGAGTCGAGCTGATAAGCTCGGGATAACACGATTTGGCGAACCAGGTGCTTTATATCATAGCCATTACGCTCAAAATCGCGCGCGATCCAATCCAGCAAATCGGGATGGCTCGGCCGATGGCGTGAATCCATCGCATCCACCGGATGCACCAGCCCGCGCCCGAGGAGAGAGGCCCAGATGCGGTTGACGAAGGCGCGCGCGAGAAAAGGGTTATCATGAGTGAGGGCATCGGCCAGCGCAGCACGCCGCGAGAACTTCGGCACAGCGGGCGATTCGGCCTTCTCTTTTTCTTTCGGCGGAGGGACAAGATACAAATCCGGCACGTCCTTTTCCTTTTCGCCATCAGCCAGACGTTTCTCGGCGATCAGCTTTCCATTTAAAAGCGCCAGGAGAGCGGGTTGAGATTCTTTCTTCAGATTTGCAAAACTGACAAAGCCCCCAATCGCCGATTCAGAGATGCCCGGCCCGGACTTGGCTTCGATGTTTTTGCTGCGATTCAATGCGGCGACCAATCCCCAGTAATGCCGTTGCTCGATTTCGGCGGCAAGCGGATGGTTGTGACATTGCGCGCAACCGATCTGCACGCCGAACGCAACCGGCGCGATCGCTTCAGCCATTTCCTGGTAATTGTCCCTGCGTTCGTAAAGGTAAAACACCGCACCCTTTTCCTTCGTGTTGCTCGGTCGCGCGATGATCAAATCCCGAATGATCTGATCCCAGGGACGATTCTCAGCAAAGGACGAGGTGAGATATTCGCGCCATGGCCCGGCCCGGCGTTCACGACCACCCCCACGCCGGCCCATGAAAACGACATCAAAAATTTCTGAGAAGTGGCGGGCATAATCATCGCTCGCGAGCAGCGAATCGACGAGCCGCTCGCGATAATTGCCCTGCCGATCTTTCAGGAACGCCTCCACTTCTGATTCTTTTGGAATGCGCCCAGCCAAATCGAGATACACGCGGCGCACGAACGTCCCGTCATCGCAAAGAGGCGCGGGCTTGATCTTGCGTTCGCGCCAGCTTATGGCCATGAAGCCGTCGATGGCTTCCCGGGGCTGAATTTTGGCGGGAGGAGTCCAGGCTGGTTTCTGCTGCTTCCTGACGATGGCTAGATATTCGGCGAGGCCATTGGCGTTGGTCAGAGTGGCGAAAGATTTTGCCGCAGGCAGTTTGGAAATCCAGTCTCTGACGCTGGCGATTTCATCTTTGGATAATTGCTTGCGTTCCTCGGGCGGCATGTGCGGGTCGGCGCTGGGCAGAATATATTTGGCCAGGCGACTTTGGTCTGGATGGCCCGGGAGAATGGCAGGCCCATTTTCGCCGCCTTTGAGTATGTTTTCCAGCGAGCGTAGATCGAGGCCGCTCTTTTGTTTCACTCCGCCATGGCATTTGAAACAGTGCTTATCAAAGAGTGGTTCCACCTTTGCATACCATAGTTCCTCGGATGGAGACGGCGCAGCGCTGCCGGTCACGAGACCAGCGGCGCAGATGATTGTTGAAACCAGAACTATACGGCCGAGCATGGGCACCTATTTGGACTGGGCAGGCGCGCCTGGCATTCAAGACGAGCGGCGCAATCTGCTCCGATCCAATGGGTTTGAACACCTGCCCGCCATACCGTCGCTTTCAAAGCTTTGCCTTGCCCAGTTCCAGGATTCGTTCGAATTGTTCTTTGGAAACTGGCGAAACCGAAAGACGCGAGTTTCGGGCGAGGAGCATTTCTTTGAGAACCTTATCTGATTTGACGGTGACCAGGGAAACCGGCGCTGGAATCGGCTTGAGCGGTTTCAAATCCACGGCGGACCAGTCGCCTTCATCAGCCGTTGGGTCGGCGTAGGCTTCACGTTCGACGCTGGCAGTGCCGACGATTCGTTTTTCGTCGCCGCTGTGATAAAACAAAGCCACATCGCCTTTCTTCATGGCGCGGAGATTGTTGCGGGCTTGAAAATTGCGCAC
>DASWRJ010000407.1:0-8611 GCA_036403255.1 Verrucomicrobiia bacterium | reverse complement strand
CCAATATGTATAAAGCGTGCGGCGATATTGCGCCTCCCCTTTGTCCGGAACGTATTTCTGCGAATTATTAAACGACACCGCTTCCCAAAGCCCCGGCGGCTCGTATGGCTTCACGCTGTGGCCCCCACGCTTGTCGATGAGCAAACCGCTCACGGCCAGCGCCAGGTCGCGCACTCCCTCGCCATCCAAACGGAAACGCGGCCCGCGCGCAAGCAGGCGATTCTCCGGATCGCGGGCGAGCAATTCCGGCGTGGCGCGCGCGCTTTGCCGGTAAGCCGCGGAGGTCAAAATCAAGCGCTGCAAATGTTTAACGTTCCACCCGTGCTCGCGGAACTCGACTGCGAGCCAATCGAGCAATTCCGGATGCGAAGGCCGGTCTCCCTGCACGCCAAAGTCTTCGGCGGTTTTGACAAGTCCAGTGCCGAAGTATTGCTGCCAAAAACGATTCACCGCCACGCGCGCTGTCAGCGGATGCTCTGGTTCCACCAGCCACCTGGCGAAGCCGAGGCGATTGGTTGGAGAGCCTTTCGGCCATGGCGGCAGGATTGAAGGCACACCGGCCTGCACCTTCTCGCTCTTTTTGTCGTATTCGCCGCGCATTAATATGAATGTCTCGCGCGATTTCTCGACTTCCTTGGCGACCATCGTCGTCGGGATCGCTTTTTCCAGGGCCGTGTCCTCTTCCCGCCACTTCTCCACCTTATCGAAGGTATCTTTGAACTCCGGCGAGTGCATTCGGCGGAAGTAATTCCGAGCCTTTAACTCCTGGCCCGAGCTAAATTTTTTGGTGGCGGCAAATAAAGCCGCGATGTCTGCGGGCACGGTCTCCTTTTCATCCAGGTCTTTTCTGAACGTGAAATACGACTCGCCCTGTTGCGTTACAACTTTCAGGAGCAATTTGTTTTCGCCCTTTTTCAGGTCCACGCTCACTTTGAATGCGCGCTCGCCCGGCTTCGGTTTTACTGCGCGCTCGGCGACTTTCTGACCGTTCACAAAGAGTTTAAAGTAATCATCCGCCGTCAGGTTAATCTCCATTTTGCGTTCGTTCGGGACCTTGATCGTGCGATACAGGTAATACGCGCCGTGGACCCCATGCAGATCCTGCACGAGCATGTTGGCTTTTCCATCTTCGAACTCTGGCTTCGCCTGCCACTTGATCTCCTCGCGCACGCCTGGGTACGCCTTTTTCAAATCGACTTCCTTTTCGGGCGGATACACCTCGGCCAAACCGGCCGCCTGATCGACGGTTTTGAATGGCCCAAGCACATTCCACGGCTCTTGCTTGGGCGGCGCCAAAATCTGGACCAGTTCGCTATTCTGCGCGGCGGCCAGCCGGAAATGCCCAATCGCCCGCTTGCTGCTCGAGGCCTCAAAGCGCAGCGTGACCTTCAGTTGGGCGTTGCTCTTGATTGTGAGCGGATCTGCCGGGAGAAAGAGCGCCGCGTGCGGCTCGGTAACGGCCGCGGGATCGGCCTGCCAGCCTGTATCAGCTTTGCCGTCTATGGCTTTTGCGGCATCTGTATTGGCATCTTTGCTGGAATCCGAAAGAGCCTGGGCAAATTTGATTTTCGTTGGTTTGCCTGGCTTTCCTTCTTTGTCGGGATAAGTGATTTGCGCCTCGAATTCAGACAACCGGAAGCCCCCATCCTCCGCGCGCGCGGCGCTCTTTTTGGGCAGGGAATCGTGCGGCAAAGCTTCCAGCTTTAGTGCGGCCAGCAAGCCGGGCTGCAAAGCGATCGTCCCTTCATACACATCCTTTTCAGGATTCGAGCCAGAGACGAGAATGGATTGATCATCCAGCAGCTTAAAAGCGACCACGTTGCTTGGGCTCGTCGATTTGAAATTTGTGCTCACGAGCGTGCTCCAGCCTTTCGTGAATTTATCGCGCCAATTGCTTTCCCAGGCCACCTGCAGCTTGTCGAGCTCGGGCATGGGGGCATCGATCTTCTTTTGATTTGCTTCGAGCAGCCCTTTCAGTTCGGTCTTGCGCGCGCTTTGTTCGGGTGTTGGCACCTGGATGAACGGATCGGGATTCGGCTTGTTTCCATCCATCACCGACTCATTCAGGTTATTGAACAGCGAATAAAGCCCGTAATACTCTTTGTGCAGAATAGGATCGTATTTATGCGTGTGACAGCGGGCGCAGGTCATCGTCAGCCCCATCCAAATCGTGCAAGTGGTCTCCACGCGATCAAACGTATATTTCGCCTGGTATTCCTCCGTGATCGCTCCGCCCTCGCCGGTGCTCATGTTGCAGCGCACGTAGCCGGAGGCGATCTTTTGGTCCGTGCTGGCTTCCGGCAGCAAATCACCGGCAAGCTGTTCGATCGTGAATTCATCGAACGGCATGTTGTTGTTGAACGCGTTGATCACCCAATCGCGCCATTTCCAGATGCTCCGCTCGGAATCAATATGATACCCGTGCGAATCCGCGTAGCGCGCTGCGTCCAGCCAGTAGCGGGCCTCGTGCTCTCCGTAATGCGGCGAATCGAGCAGCCTGTCCACCAGCTTTTCATAGGCTTGCGGTGATTTGTCCGCGAGGAACGCGTCCAGCTCCTGCGTGGTTGGTGGCAAGCCCGTCACGTCGAGAGTGGCGCGGCGAATCAGCGTCGTTTTGTCTGCTTCGGGGGCCGGTTTCAATCTTTCCTGGTCGAGTTTGGCGCCTACAAAATAATCAATTTCATTCTTGGGCCAGCGTTTATCTTTGATCTTGGGTAACGGCGGCCGCTCCGGCTTCACATAAGCCCAGTGATTTTGCCATTTAGCCCCTTGGGCGATCCAGCGAGTCAGGGACTCGATTTGCGCCGGCGTCAGTTTCTTGCCCGTTTTCGGCGGAGGCATGATCTCATCCGCGTCCTTGGTCGTGATGCGCTCGATTAATTTGCTTTTCTTCAGATCTCCCGGAACGATGGCATAATCACCTGACTTGGCTGGTTTAAAGGCATCGTCCTGCCGGTCGAATCGGAGTTTAGCTTTGCGCTTTTCATCGTCCGGGCCGTGGCAGGCGAAGCAATTGTCCGACAGAATGGGCCTGATTTCCCGGTTGAAGTCGATGGGAGCAGCATTTTGCGCGGGCGTTTTGGGCGCTATGGCGGCAAATCCCGTCCCACTCGCTACCCAAAGGAGCGCCCCGACCGCATATAACAATTTTTGCAGCATGATTCGCGTTTTCCGCCTGAATTAATGGTGACCGCTGAAGAATAAGGCAGTTCACCTAAGAGATCGACGTGCAACGCGGGGTAATTATTGAAGGGAACGCAGTAAAAATGGCTCGCTACCCGCAAATGAACCAGAATCAGCTGGAACAACGATCAGGGGAAATTAATCGTCCCGCACTGGCGTCCAGGAAGCATCAGGATCGTATGTCGTCATCCCGGCTGCTTCCCGCTCGGTTTTTGGACCGAGGTTTTTTTGGAATACTTTGCCCTGCTGGTTGATGATAAATGTCATGACCCCTGAATTGCCCCACTCCGCCGGCCAGGCTACCAGCGCAAAACCGCCTATCATGTGGCCATTGATGATATAATTATACTTGCCGCCCGCGGCATGTTTTCCCTGGCGCGTTAGAATTTTAAAGTAATAGCCGTGATACGGATGCTGCGGCTCAGTCAGAATTTTATTTTCACGCCGATACCCCTCCTGATGCGCCTCAGCGACGAGTGGTCCAAGCGGACTTAAATCTTCACCCGGTTCGACGGGCCAGTAAAGGCCATCGTGAGTGCCGGGAGAGCTGCGCAGATGCGTGGCAAATTCCAGAACTTCATCGCCGTTTCGATCCTCGCTGGCGTATTCGCGTTGAGCGGAGGCGTAGGCCTGGCACACATGAATGGCGCCAAGCTCGTTCATGCCGATGCGGCGATTTAAAATTTCACTCTGCCCAGCCTCAGTGTCGAATTCCCAATGTCCGCCGCGATTGACGAGGGGAATGGGAAACGGCCAGCCGTCATTCCCGAGCTTCAGAATAATTCGCTCATTCGATTGCTGATAGGGTTCCACCTTCTCGCTAATGCGCTGCTGAAATTTCGTGAATTCCTCACTGGCCTGGACAAGATCGGCTGAAGCAAGTTCATGCCCGGTTGGCCCAAAAATTTTCCGCATTGCGTTTGTGTCCCGCGCTTTAGTGGCCGTGACCAGGGCATTGATGGCGGACTTGGAATCGGGAAATTGTTGTTCGCCTTGAGCGAAGGCCAAATGGCCCATCGATAAGAAGCTGAGGCAAAATGCCAGTGCCGCCGCGGCACGCTTGTTTCCTGTGGCACCAAATAAATTTAGCTTTTTCATAGAAACCCTTCAGAAGTTTTTACCGATGTCCATCTCGATCTCCACCACCGCGCGGCCCACCACCTGCCGGCGCCGTATGCATGGGCGCGGACGGATGTGGCACGGGAGCTGGAGCAGGATGATTTATCGCTTGGCGACTTTCGGCCCCGCGCTGGCTGAAAACGTGTGTGTCCTGCGCACTATGAACGCCTATCAAAGCCCCCGGAGCCCGTGGGATGGGAGGCATGGGCAATGGCAGACGCGGCGTGGGCATCGGCAAATTTGGCCGAACAGGCGCTGGATTGGGCACATGCACAGGTGGCGTCACATGCGTTTCCCGTGGCGGAGCCCAGCCGCGGTCCCCACGTTCAATTCTCGGCGCTACGCTCTGATGCGGCCGCCAGACGCTCGGCTCATTGCGGTTCACCACATGGACATCGTTGTGGATGATGATCGGGCGCGGGCGCTCGCTCGGACGCCGATACCACCAGTCGCGGGGTCTCGGGGCATCATGATGCCAAACAATCACATGCCGATCGCGCCAATCAAAATCGTGGTTGAGCCAGAGGCCGATTGGCAATCCGACTCCAAATGACATAAAAAATCCCGGTCTTGGGGGCCGCTCATAATACACGACCTGCGGTTGATAACTCGGGACGTAAATGACTTCCGGGCTGGCGGGTAGAATCTCGATTAAGCCGTTGTCAGTTACCACCGTTTGCTGCGGCGTGGATTGCAAATTACCGAGTGACAATGCCTGCGCGCGCAGCCGTTGAATGGCATTCATCACATCCACCTGTTGATACAAAAACGCCTGCCCGATTTCTGAGGCCAAGCCAATATTGTCATCCAGGTACGCGAGTACCGCCGGGTAACGAGCCACAGCTTTGACACTGGGATCCCAGGGCTGCTGGTCAATGAACCCCGGATTTCCTCCGGCGCGGAGGAAGCGATCAGCCACCACGATTTGCGAGGGCAAAGTGGCTGCCGGAAGAATTTCAGCAATTAAGGGATCGGGATAGAGCGCAATCGGGCCGAGCAATTGATCCAGCTCGGGCGCGGAGCGCAATTGAATGGCTGATGGCGGCGGAGCAGATATGACTTGCGAGGGCGCGGTGTTCGCCAGGCTGGCCGCCAGAATAACTGCAGCTAAAAAGCTTAGTGCGTTTTTCATTTTACTCTCCTTGGGCTTTAATTTCCCCCCTCGGGCAAATTGTTAAATTCATAAATCCCGCTGAACCCCCGAATGGTCTCTTTACCACTCATTACATAACAATACCCCCTGCGCCGCAAAAGCCAAATCTGGCCCGATTAACGTCAATTCCAATTCAAATAGACGTGAATTCATTCGATTCGGTTTCGCACTATTTGGCCGGCGTGCGCGCGTGTATGCTGGTCTTGCTCCACCGTTAACACCCCATTCACGATGACCCATTCAAAGCCGGTTGCATAATGATGGGGGTCTTTGAACGCAGTTTCCTCCCGCACCTTTGCTGGATCAAATATGGCCAGATCAGCCGCATTCCCTTCTCGCAATTGGCCGCGTCCGCGCAATTTAAAGGTCGCGGCTGGCAGCGAGGTCATGCGGCGCACTGCCTCTTCCAGCCGCAGCAGGAGCAGTTCACCGACGTAATGTTGCAGGAAACGCGCGTTATTGCCGTAACCGCGCGGATGCGGCACCCCTTCCTGGAACTTTCGGACACCGCTATCTGATGCAATCATTGTGTTGGGATGCCTAAGAAATTTCCGCATGTCCTCTTCGTTGATGCCGTGAAAAATACCGCTGGCCCCGCCGCGACTTTGAATCTCCAGCAGCAGATCGATCTGGCTCTCGAGTCTGTCAGAACCAAACTTCTTCCGGGCCGCTTCCACGATATTCAGGCCGTTCAGCGATTTATCCGCACTGTAATCTGCAATCACCGCATAGCTGTAATCTTTGCGCCCGCCTTGCTTGAGCCGCTCCTTCATCGCGGAGACGATCCGCTCACGCTCGGTTTTGGCGCGTTCTCGAAATTTGCCCCCTTCGCGAAACTCCGATGGGATCAATTGCGAAATGCCCGTGCTGGAGGCGGTATACACATATTCGTCCTGCGTAATGTCGAGACCTGCGGCGCGGGCATTTTCGATGGCCTTCAACACGCGATCTGCTTGTCCCCAATTGGATTTACCGCTCAGCTTTATATGGCTTACTTCGGCTCGTATCTTTGCCTCACGCGCAATTCGAAAAAGTTCATCGAGGGATTTAAAAATCTCCCGCCCTTCATCTCGCATGTGGGAAGCGTAAATGCCGTCGTATTTCGCGGCCACTTTGGCCAATTCAATTATTTCCTCCGTGCTGGAAAACGTGCCCGGCAAATAAATGAGGCCCGTCGATAACCCGACCGCGCCATCGCGCATCGCTGATTCTACGAGCGCTTTCATCTCAGTCATCTCGTCGGCGGTCGGAGGCCGATCAAAATCGCCGTGCATGGCCGCTTCCCGGACTGTCCCGTGCCCAATCAAACTGGCGACGTTGATGGAAATGTTTGTTGCTTCGAGTTTGCGAAAGAACTCTCCAACGTGCAGCGCGGAAGAACCGCAATTGCCCATTATGACCGTGGTCACCCCCATGCGCGCAAAGTTCTCCGCCTCGGGCCGTTGCAGGATGTCCTCCGCGTGGGTATGCACATCAATAAAGCCGGGAGTGATGATCAACCCGCTTGCATCAATTTCACGTGTAGCACTCCCATCAATCCGTCCGATCCGCTCAATTTTCCCGCCAATTATGCCAATGTCCGAGTGGTAGGCGGGGTTGCCGCTGCCATCTATAATACGGCCATTTCGGATGATCAGGTCGTAGTCGGCCCCAAGGACGCCGCAGACAAAGCCAATCCAGCACCCGAAGATGTAGCCACAAATTGCTGTCGAGCGCATGGTCCTGTTTTAAACGGTGGGTCCTGTGCGCTCAAGCCAAACCCAACTTTTAGGTGCGAATAGACCTTGGCACGCCAATTGCCCTAGCTAATCTGACTCAATCGCTGTCGCTGGATGTCGGCGCGGCTATTTATCAGTCCCAGGCGGCGAATTCGTGGTATGGTCGTGGCCCAAATAAAAACCTTTTCTGCGCGCGCGCTCCATAAGCGCTGCGGGCCTGTTTGGGCAGTCGTTTTCGCAATAGCGGCGCTCGCAACCAGCCTGAACGCGGCTGACACTGCGCAACACCAGCTCCTGCAACCGCAGGGCACAGTCGAGGTCATGCGCAAAGGGACGCAGAATTGGGCGCTCGCCACCACGAACATAGCCCTGTTTCCCGGTGATGCCGTGCGAACGGGCAAGGACAGCCGCGCGGCGGTGCGTCTGGTGAACGAAAGCGTGATTCGGCTCAATGAGCTGACGATCATGCGCTTTCCAGAACCAGCCAGCGCGCGGAAACGTTTTTTGATCCATTTGCTGAAAGGGGCGGCCTACTTCTTTCATCGCGAGCGCCCGGTCCAAACCGATTTTGAAACTCCTCTGGTTTCGGGTGCGATCCGCGGCACCGAGTTCAACCTGGAAGTGGCCGATAACGGCCGCACCGTCTTGACGCTGCTGGATGGCGCGGTCGAACTCGCGAATGCACAGGGGCAACTCGCGCTCCAAACCGGTGAGCAGGCCGTGGTTGAACCGGCAGCGGCACCGAAGAAAACGGCGGTGCTCCAAAGCACAAACGTGAACGCCATCCAATGGTGTCTCTATTATCCGGCGATCATTGACCTGGCGGAGCTTGGATTAAGCCCGGCGGAAGAACAGGCCTTAATCGATTCTTTGAAGGCATATCGCGAGGGCGATTTGCCCAGGGCAGCCGCCGCTTACCCCACCGCACGCGCAGGGACATCATCAGCAGAAAAAATCTATGCCGCTCAATTGAAATTGGCTGTGGGGCAAGTTGCGGAAGCCGAGACGCTGTTGAACGGAATTGGAGCTGCTGAAGGAGCTTATCTTGCAAGCGCGTTGCGGACCCTAATCGCCGCGGTGCAATTTCGCGATGCACCCGCTATCCCTGAGTCCACTTCGGGCTCGGTATTGCTCGCCAAATCGTACTACGCGCAATCTCGTTTTCATCTGGCCCAAGCGCTGGAATTCGCTCGCGAAGCGAGCCAGCGCCAGCCGAAATTCGGGTTTGCCTGGGGGCGTTTGGCGGAATTGCAATTCGGTTTCGGCAATCGCAAAGCCGCTGAGGAATCACTGGGCCGCGCCATGAAATTATCTCCCGTGCACGCGCAAGCGATGAGCACCTGGGGATTTGTGCTCGCCGCGAAAGGGGATTTTTCCGGGGCGCAAGCTACCTTCAATCGCGCCATTACTCTCGATAGCGCGCTCGGCAATGCCTGGC
>DASWRJ010000406.1:0-3246 GCA_036403255.1 Verrucomicrobiia bacterium | reverse complement strand
AGTGTGACCGAGCCGTCTTTATTCGCGACCACGAGATCGGAATGATTGTCACCATTGAGATCCGCGACGGCTATGTCTTTGGGGCCATCAGTCGTATTCGCGGGCGTCAAGTCCGGGTCACCGACAACCAGGCGCAAACCGAACTTCTGCAGGTTTTCAAAAATATGTGTCGTAGCGGCGCCGCTGACCAGCGATGTCACTAGAAAAACGCTGAGAACCACGAGCGTATTTTTTGCTTTAGACGAGAGTTGCCTCGAAAAGCGTGCCATTTTGAACCGATCCTTATTCATATTCTTCCTCCAATTTGGATTTTGATTGAAACTTGCCTGCGCAGGGAACAAAAGGTGGAGTTGTGCAAAAGCGCGGTAAAATCCCTTTCTTCCCAACGCTCAATTGGCACAACTCCACTGGGTCCCCTGAATCCCTGGTACGGATCGCCTCGGCCAAACTCAGGTAAAGCTCGCTGATTTCCATCAGAAACTTTGATTATGGCAATCTGTGTACGCATTCGGATCGGAGTGACTACGGGCTGAAACTGTTGTTTTTTAAAAAAAAGTAAAGAAAAGGCCCGAGGAAGACAGGATGCCTGCTGGTCTCTGCATCGGCGGGGTTCCACCGCCACGGGCTATCATCCGTAGCTCTGCCAAGCGATGCAGAGAGCAGCAGACTGACGACCACAATATGCCATGGTCGTAAAGGGCAGGCTATAAGCACTGCACCGTCGGGTTTTCGCGCCCGGGTTATTTACGCTGGTGAAGATGCTACCGCCTTTGCATAACTCCCTCGCGGGCAATGGTGCATATACCCAATCGCCGCGCTCATAATTTGTGCGCATAGTGGGTACAAAGCCGGGTAGAAGGAGAGCGAGCGGCGGCCAATGGGAAAAACGAAAACGCTCTTCTGCACCGGTGGCAAAGCTTTAATTGAATTGAATGGAAGAGTTTGCTAAAAAAGGTTTGAGCAATGCGCCTGAAGTGGGAATGATTTGCAGCAAATTTGCAAGGTACCATGCAGGCCCCAGCGCTTAATTGTGAATTGAAAGATAACTGCATGCAGCCACCAGCCAGTAAAAACAAAAAGAAAAAGGCCGCCAAGGCCCTCATTCTCGGTGTCGGCCTTGATTCAGACGGTCACAAGAGGATTACGACCGGCCCCAATTTCGCGCTGGTCGGCGGCTCTGAAGAAACCCACGAAATCATGACGGAAAAAGCCCTCAAGATTAATGAAAAGTTGAAGGCGCGTGGGAAATCCATGGAGAACATCACACGGGAAGAATTTGATGACATTGCCCTCGCGGTGGGATTGAAACGGCAGGATGAACCGCCGAATCCGCAGTCGTGAGCCCTATTCTCCGCTTCCAAATTCGCGAAGCACTCGATTAACCCGGTTTAGATGCTCAGGGGAGCTTGACCGCCCGGTGGTTCGTCGTTAGCGTTTCGCAGCATGCCGGAAAATCCCTATGTGTTCCTGGTGGTCTTGATGGGTGTTGCGGTCATTTTCGCTTTGACTCCGCTGTTGCTGGCCAGGTTGTGGGCAAAGAAATTCTCACCGGCCAAGCCGGGTCTTCAGAAAAATGCGACTTACGAATGCGGTTTGGAAACCAAGGGAACCGCGCTGATTCAGTTCAAGTCCGAGTATTACCTGTACGCGATTATCTTTCTGATTTTTGACGTCGAAACGATTTTCCTTTTTCCATTTGCGGCGGCTTTCCTCAATTTGCCGGCGGGCGCATTCGCAGCCATGCTGATTTTTTTATTCCTGCTGGTCGAGGGCTTGGCCTGGGCCTGGATGAAAGGTATTTTGAACTGGAAATGAAGTATGGATGAAGGTCTGCGCAACGAGTTGAGCAAACAGGGGGTGGTGACAACCACATTCCAGGAGCTTTACAATTGGGGACGCAAGAACTCCGTTTGGCCGCTCCAATTTGGGCTGGCCTGCTGCGCGATCGAGATGATTGCCACCACCATGGCGCGTTATGATCTGGCTCGATTCGGCGCCGAGGTGTTTCGACCCTCCCCGCGCCAGGCGGACCTGATGATCGTGGCCGGAACGGTGACCAAAAAAATGGCGCCGCAGGTGATCCGCCTTTTCAATCAAATGCCGGAGCCGAAATATGTGATTGCCATGGGCGCCTGCGCTATTTCCGGCGGGCCTTTCAAGCAGGGTTATAATGTGCTCAAAGGCATTGATCGTTATATCCCCGTGGACGTGCATATCCCCGGCTGCCCGCCAAGACCGGAAGCGCTTATCCATGCGTTCATGACTCTGCAGAAGCAGATCGAGGCGCAACCACTGACCGGGCCAGACGCGCCTCGCCACACGCAAATCGATGTCTCGGGCGAATACCCGATTCCCGCTTACGGCGAGCACGATTTGGAACCACCCAGCAATCGGGCCATCTGGAGTCCGCCTCCAGTCGAGCACGTGAAGTAATTCGGCGAGAAGCGGGGCCCGTATTCACATGGAAAGTCTTGAACAAATCAAAACCCGGATTGAAGCCGCCATTCCCGGCGCGGTGCTTCAAATCATTCCCAATGAGAGCCCGGCCCAACAACGTTCGCTCTGGATAGATGCCGCGCATGCGGCGGCGATCGCCAGATTTTTACATGATGATCCGGAACTGCGCCTGGATTATTGCTCGAATGCCACGGGTGTGGATTGGCTCGACGCCGAACTGACGGAAAAGATAAAGGTCAAAAAGATCGTCGATGGAATGGAGAAGGAGGTCGAGGAGATCAAGAAAACGTCCCGGCCCGGGTATCTGGAAGCGGTCTATCATCTTTATTCGATGGAGAAGAAGCATGGGCCGGTCATTATCCGGCAGCGGACGGGGAACCGGACGGAGCAGGTGAAGCTGACATCGCTTACGCCGGTCTGGCGCGGCTGTGAATTCCAGGAGCGGGAAATTTACGATCTATACGGCATCGTGTTCGATGGCCATCCGGACCTGCGCCGTATCCTGATGTGGGATGGGTTTAAGGATCATCCAATGCGAAGAGACTACGTGGAGCCCGATGACTACGAATATGAGCCTACGCCCCATGATGAAGTGCTGGAGAGGGCGAAAGGCCATAAGGGAATGGAATAAGGGCTCCTTCCCGCTCTCTGTCAATTCAATGTGAATCAGGCGGGACCAGGGTCATGAAAGCGCCAGAGGAGAGGCGCACTCCAACCACTTCGCTCAAGGCAGGGCGCTGGCCAAGCGTTATTGAATAAAGCCTTCGCGCTTGAGCAGTTCGTCATTTT
>DASWRJ010000405.1:0-5072 GCA_036403255.1 Verrucomicrobiia bacterium | reverse complement strand
CCGCTGGAAAAGACTGCCGATATTCCCAGGTCGCCGCTGGATTCTCGATGATCTCCTAGAGGCTCCAGCCTTTGCGATATTCGCGGCGCAGAAATGTATTTGCGTCATCGGAATTGCTGAACGCCATTGATTCCTTGTTCCAAAGCAATTTTTTGCGAGTCAACTCCTCCCGCAATTGCGTGCGCAGCGCCACGTTGCCCAGCAGGACGACTTCGGCCAGAGGTCCCGCCCAGTCAAAGTTCGATCCCGCCGGCGCACCGCCTTTGCAGGCGTTCACCCATTCCTGATAATGCCCCGGAGAGCGCGTTAATTTTTTTGGCGGTGTGCCGTAGGCCAATTGTTTGGATTCCGGAATTAATTCATACTTCATATTCTGGCCCAGAATTTTGCCGCTCTTCCCAACCAGGAGCGCGCCATTCGCCCCCATCTGCCGCCCGTCCTCCAGCTCTTCCGGGCGGGGCGGACGCATTCCGCCATCGGACCACACCAGCTTCACCGGCGGCAAGTCGCCGCGTTGCGGAAAATGGTAAGTCACTATCGAAGCCAGCGGATAGGTTTCCTTGTTCACGCGTGTCGAGCTGGCCTCGACGCTCGTCGGATGCCCGAGCTTTAGCGCGCGAAAAATCGGGTCAAATGTGTGACAGCCAATATCTCCGAGCGCGCCTGTTCCGAAGTCCCACCAGCCGCGCCATTTGAATGGCAGGTAAGCAGGATTGTACGGCCGCTCCGGCGCTGGTCCGAGCCATAGGTCCCAGTCGAGCGTGCTCGGAACCGGGGGTGTTTCTTTGGGCCGCTCGATCCCTTGCGGCCAATATTCATTGAACAAACCGTTCGATGGCCGATCCGTCCAAATGTGGACCTCTTGAACGGGCCCGATCGCGCCGTCCCAAAGCATTTCACTAAGCAACCGTGTCGATTCCGATGCCTGGCCCTGGTTCCCCATTTGCGTAGCAACTTTATGTTCGCGCGCAGCTTGCGCAATCTGGCGCGCTTCCCACACCGAATGGGTCAGCGGCTTCTCGCAATAGACATGCTTCCCCAGCTTAATGGCCGCCATTGAGGCAAAAGCGTGCAGATGATCTGGTGTGGCGATCACCACTCCGTCGATGTCTTTACGCTCCTCCAGCATCTTGCGAAAATCTTTATATACCTTTGCTTTCGGAAATTGCTTAAAAACCGGCGCGGCATGCGCGTGGTCCACATCACACAGTGCGACGATGTTCTCGCTCTTGAATTGCTGAATATCGTGAGACCCTTGCCCGCCCATGCCAATGCCCGCGATGTTTAACTTCTCATTCGCAGACGTGGCTCCGTTCAATCCGAGCACACTTCCTGGCAAAATTTGAAATGTGGCCGCCGCGGCGCCGGCCTGAACCAGAAATTGTCGTCGGCTGAATAAACTCGAAGTTTGCGCTCGGGTTCGGTTGCGGGTTTTCATCGAGGCATTGGACGTATTCCGGTCATTGCCTCTTCGGAAGAAATGAAGCTAACAAAAGCTGCCCGGCTCGATGCGAAGAGTTCGGCTAGTCCGGTTTATCGTGTTGCAGGACCACCAGCGCATTGGCGGCTGGTCGTTCCTTCCCTTCGGAAGGGCTATTCACCACGTTTCCGTAAATCCAGAACGTCGTCGAGCCGCCGCCATCCAGGTTCATCGCTTCCGTGCAGCCGAGCTTCGAGAAATAATCCGCTAATTCCGGCAAACTCATGCCGACGGATAAATTGCGTTGCCGTCCGTCCACCACCACGAGAAAAACATAATCCTCGTTCCAACCGATCGCCGTCCGTGGATGCCGCGGTTGTGAGCCGGTAAACGTCCGGACTTTCCCTTCCGCAATCAGGCTCGGTCCGCCGCCGAGCGCGGTCTTTACCCCTTTCAAAGCTGGCACAGTATCTAACGCAACCTTCAAGATAGTGCCCGGAGTCACTTTCGGCAATTTCGCTGCCAGATCGCTCCCAATCGAGAGCACCATTGTATTCGATGAAAGCGGCGAGTTCCCCGAGTCGTTGATCTGTTTCACTTTGCCGGAATATGTTTCCTGTATTTGCAGCGGGAGCCATTGCTCCGTGCCGGTCGATTCCAGGATTATCTCTACGCCACCACTCGTGCGCGTCGAAGGCCCATTCGCCGCCGTGTAGAGCACCACGGCGTCATCAGCCCGCTCTTCATTCAATCCAAACCTCGTCGTCGAACCATTTGGCCAGGTCACATGAAATTGATTTGTTACTGCCATTCGATGCGGCGCGCCCTCCGGATCGATGAAGAAGCAAACCCGCGTTTCATTGGGTGCGCTCACCACTTCGCCGTCCACAATTTGCAAACCCTCCGGGTCGCCCGGATAGCTGCGGTGGCTCTTGTAAAAATCGCCGTTGATTCCCGCGATTGGACGTCCCATTGATGATGGGATCGCTTTAATCTGGTCAGAAACCAGGCCCATTCCCAAAAGGTGGCTTCCTCCTCCCATCGTGGTATGAAATTCCAGCTCGGAACGTGTTCGGTCCACCTTCAACACATGAATCGACAACGGCATATCTGGTTTCTCATCATGGTGATAGGTGTAGCCCCTTTGGGGGCGGCCCGATTGAGTGGCAGGCTTTTGGCCGCTTCCCAGAGTTATGAAAGGCTGAATGCCCAGCGCGACGGCAACCGTAATAGCGCACAGCAATCCACGACCCAATTGAGTTTTTGCTTTATTTTCCACGTTAGTCCACGCGCACCCGAAAACAACGGCCTAACCATTGCACACAATGCTGCCACTGCCAAGGAACGGTTTTTGACCTTTTTGCACTTTCTTGCCGTTATCAAAACCGAAAACCACTGCAAGTTTCGGCTTATTTGACGGATGCAGTCGCTGATTCCTCCGCTCGAGCCGCCTTTTTTTCTTTCCGCACCACCAGCAATGCATTTGCCACCGCCCGCTCCTGCCGATCGCACGGGCTATTCCGGATTTGCCCGTTCGCCCAGAGCATCGCTGATCCTCCTCCGTCCAAATTCATGGTTTCAGTGCATCCCAGCTCGATGAAATATTTGCCCAATTCCTCCAATGTCATTCCAACTGAAAGCCCCGGCTGTCGCCCGTCCACCTCCACGAAAAAATAATAATCTTTGTTCCATCCAACCGCCGTGCGCGGATGCCGCTCGAACATCGATCGATACTCGTATGGGATGCCGCCGTTTGCCTCTTTTGGTTTCGGTATGTCCTGCAATTTCCCCTCGTGCACCAGAATTGGCCCGCCACTTATGGCGGTGCTGGCGCCGTGCAAATCCGGCGCGGTCTCTGTGGAAATCGTCACCACGGCGCCGGGCTCAGGTTTGGTCGCGACCACCGCCTGCGCTGCCCCAACCGACAGGACCAATGTTTCCGGCTCAATCGGGCTGTTTCCGCCATCACGCACTTCCCGGACCACTCCCTCAAATTTTTCCCCAACCTTCACCGGCAGCCAGTGCTTCGGGTCTTTGGCGGTTAATATCACTTCAAAACCCTTGCCCGTCGTCTTCGTGGTTTTTGCGAGACTGGGAGTATAGAGCACAATGCTGCTCGGCCGTCGTTCCTCATTTAGGCCAAGGGAAGCGCTTTTGCCGCTGGGCCACGTCACCCTGAACTGTGAAGCCACGTTTGTGGTATGCGGCGCGCCTTCGCCGTCTATCCACAAACTCACTCCGCCAATCGGCGCGCTCAGCAATTCTCCATTTACAATCTGCAAACCGCGCGGATCTCCGGCATATGCCCGGTCGCGTACGTAAAAATCGCCATTCACCCCGGCCACCGGCTTGCCTTCGGTGGGCGGAATCTGTTCCACCATTTCGCTCAAAGTCGCCAAACCAAGCACATGCCCCTTCGCATGCACCGACTCAAGCGCAAATTCCGGGTGGCTGCGGCTAATCCGCGCAATGTGAATAGACCAGGGCACATTCGCCACTCGCACGTTTGTGTAAGCGAGCCCAGCAGCAAGCTCTGCCATGGCCGGCGCAGGTGGAGTTTTTTGGCACGAGCTCGTCACCAGGACCAAAACCCCGACCAATAATGCCTTTAACCCCGCGCTCATTATATGCCTTAAAAAATCGCGCGTGCGAGAGGGAGAAGCCGAATGCAGATTAATTATTGCTGGCATGCACTTATTTTTACTGCATTGGACGCGAAGAACCAAAAAACATTCTGTTACATTTTGCTCAGTTTGAGATTGGAAAGCGCTTTGTTTCTCCACTCCAACCGCCGCTTAATGCGTTTCCTGCCGAAACAGCCAATCGAACATGGACGCATCAATATAAGCTTTTTTCCACGAGCTATGTTTTAGCCCCGTATATTCTGTGTATTTGGCCGTGCCGCCCTGTTCGCGCCAGGCTTTCACCAGTGCGCGCGCTTGTTCTACCGGCACCAAATGATCATCATCTGAATGGAACGCCCACACTGGCGTTCTCGCAGCCGCTTTTGTCACATCCGCGGGATCTCCTCCCGAGCAAACCGGGATAGCCGCCGCAAACAATCCTGGATGCCGCTCCAGCAGCACCCATGTGGCATGTCCGCCCATCGAAACGCCCGTCAAATATCGCTTCTTCGGGTTCAGATTGTATTCTTTAGGCAAAACCTGCGTCATCACCTCAAGGCTCATGGCCAGCGCATCCCCTTCCTTGAAATGCGGATTGCGTCCAGAATTTGCTTCAATCCAACCGTTGTCCTTTGGACACTGCGGCACGAGCAGGAAGAATTGGTGTGCCTTCCGCAGCGCTGGATCAAGAAATAGCTTCGGTCCCCAATTCAGCGGTTCAGCATTATCAGTTCCTCGCGCTGCCGCTCCATGCAAATATAATATAATCGGATAACTTTCGTTCGTTTGATGATCGCTCGGCGGGAGCAGCCGATACGGAAGAATTTGCCCTGCTCCATTTGTATAAACTCGCGCCAGAAACGCATCCGTCTCCGCGGCCCTGACGCTTAATGCCGAAAACGCCAAAAAGACTAACACCCAAAATCGAGCAAGGAAAAGCATCTTCCCAAATAATTGCTTCGCTCCCCTTTGATTTGCAAGTCTCCGCTTCCGGCGCGTGAAGAAGCTGCGCAACAAAAAAAGGGCGC
>DASWRJ010000404.1:0-3849 GCA_036403255.1 Verrucomicrobiia bacterium | reverse complement strand
GAGGTGTTCAAAGAGGATGCTGTTGCGTATAGAGCGCCCGCGGAGACTCAAAAGCTTATCCATTCGTTGTTTCAGCAAGAGGTGATCGAAGCACAAAGGATGAGTCCCGAAGAAAAGTTTTTTGCCGGCCCACAGCTCTTCGAAGCTGCATGCCGGATTACCTTGGCGGGAATCCGGAACCAATTTCCTGATGCGCCGGAGGAAAGATGCCTGGAAATTTTGCGGGAGCGCCTGGAGCTGCAACGAAGATTGGAGGGGCAAAGTGACAGTTGATGAAATCGTCCTACGAGTGGCGGAGGTCCTAAATACAGCAAATATCCCTTACATGTTAGTTGGGGCTTTTTCCAGCAACTATCATGGCATTCCACGCTCCACAAAAGATGCCGATTTTGTCGTGCAGCTTGATGCGCCCCTCACCCCTGAATTCTCGGTAAAACTCGGTCCTGAATTTCAGGCAGAACCGCAATTTTCCTTTGAGACGAATACCGGCGCGCAGCGGCAAGAATTTCGTGTTCAAGGCACGATCTTTAAAGTGGAGATTTTTCGGCTCTCGGATGACGGCCACGATCAAGAGCGATTTCGGCGGCGACAACCGGCTCGGATTAATGGCAACAGCGGAGGATGTGATTATTTGGAAGTTGCGCTGGGCCCGGGCCAAAGATCTTGAGGATGTGAAAGCGATAATGGCTGTGCAGAGGGAGAAATTGGATTGGCATTACATCGAAAGTTGGTGCAGCCGGCACGAAACACTTGCCGTGCTTCGGTCTATTCGAAATAACGTTGTTTGACCTTTCATGGCAGAATGTTCAGATATGCCGTTTCTTGGGCATTTCCGATTACCCTTCCTTGACTCCCCTCTCATCTTCCGGCCAAATATGCTCCAGAATGGAAAAGTTGTTGTTGATAGATGACGAAGCGGATGTGCAATACTCCTTCCGCCGCATCTTTGATTCGCCCGAGATGCAAATTGCCACCGCCGATAGCGGCGAAGAGGGCCTCAAGCTCATTCCTAAATTTCAGCCGGACCTCGTGATGATGGATGTGCGCATGGGCGGCATGACCGGGCTGGAAACACTGCGCAAGCTCCGCCAGACTGACGCCAAGCTTCCCGTAATAATGATGACCGCTTACGGCACCACTCAGACGGCGATCGAAGCCATGAAGCTCGGCGCCTACGATTACCTGCTCAAGCCGTTCGATGTTCCCAAGCTCAAGCAACTCGTGTTTGCGGCATTGAAGGCGGCTCGCGACATGAAGCAAGTCGTCTCCTACGAGCCGCTGCTTGAGTCGGAGGATTACGAGCTCGGGATCGTCGGCCGCAGTGAGCGGATGCAGCAGGTGTTCAAATTGATCGGCCAGCTCGCGGGATCGAACGCGACGGCACTGATCACGGGCGAGAGCGGCACCGGCAAAGAACTGGTCGCGCGCGCGATCTATCACCACAGCTCGCGCGCGGACAAAGCGTTTCTGGCGATTAATTGCGCCGCTATTCCCGAAAGCCTGCTCGAGAGCGAACTGTTCGGGCATGAGAAGGGCGCGTTCACCGGCGCAGCCGGCCAGCGCATTGGCAAATTCGAACAGTGCAACAATGGCACCATTTTTCTGGACGAGATTGGTGACATGACACTGCCTACGCAGACGAAAATCCTGCGTGTGCTGCAAAATGGCACCTTTGAGCGCGTGGGCGGGAATACTCCCATCAAAGTGGATGTGCGGGTGATCGCGGCGACGAATAAACCGCTGGAGGAAGCCGTGGCGAATAAGCAATTTCGCGAGGACCTGTTCTATCGTCTCAATGTGGTGCGGGTGGAAGTGCCCGCGTTGCGCAATCGGCCCGGGGACATTCGGCTGCTTGTAAATTATTTCCTGAAGAAATTTGCGCGCGCGCAGAATCAGGCGCCCAAGTCAATCTCCACGGACACCCTGCAGGCGCTGGAACATTACGCGTGGCCAGGCAATGTACGCGAGCTGGAAAATGTGCTGCAACGCGCGCTGGTGGTGGCCAAGGGTGAAGCTATTTTGCCGGGCGACTTGCCGCAGGATTTGCTGAGGCGATCGCAAGCCGCCGATGCGGCGTCAGCACCTGCCGCCAGCAATGCACATGAACCCGCCGCACAGGCGGGAGCGCCGTTATCCATCCCTGCCCTTGCGCGGGCCCTTTTCGATTGGGCGCGCCAGGAAAGCTCATTGAAACTGATACCAGCAGTAGAGCGTGAGCTAATCATCCAGGCGCTCATCGAGACGCAAGGGAACCAGGTGCAGGCTGCAAAGCTTCTGGGTATCACGCGCGCCACTCTTCGCAAGCGCGTCGAGAAATTTAAGATCAAACAAGAGCTGGCAGTGAAGTGAAGTTGAACAGAAGCTAACGCATCAATCGAAGAGCCTGAATGGAAGTTGGCCTTTTTGGATTTCCTAAAATCGATAGGAGTCTCGCCCATGCCTCCACTATTCCAAAGAGCCCATAAAGCCTTGGTTAACTTACGTCAATCCAAAGCAAAAATGCCGCCTCTTGCGAGGCGGCATGCGAATGGAAGCTGTTCAGAATCTCAGAAAACTGGCTTGCTCCAGTCGTGAGGTTTGGCGCTGTCCCAATCAGAGTCCTTGGGCTCGGGGCGCTCCACAAAACGAGTCTTGAGGAAATCGGTTCCACTGCTTGAAATCTGGTATGAATCATCTTCCACGATGGTGGGGGTGATGAAGATTAGCAGGTTGGATTTGTTACGATTCTTGCTTTCCTTGCGGAACAAGTTGCCAACTCCCGGCAAGTCACCAAAAAGCGGCACCTTGGTGAACCCTTTGGTTTTGGAGTCGCTGATCATACCGCCCATGACGAGGGTATTTCCGCTGGGAATCATGACGTGGGTTTCGATCCGGCGAATAGCATAGATATTAGCCGTGTTATCGAGGCCGTTAATGGTCTGATGATCCACTGAATCAATGTTCGAGACTTCCGGAATAATGCGCATCGAAATGTTTTTGTCGGCCGCAATGCGCGGGGTCACGGCGAGAATTGTGCCGAGGTTGGTATAGGTGATGGTTGCACCAGCCGGCGAATTGGCCGAACCGGGCGTAATCTGATACACCGGAAATGCGCGGGTCACAGAGAGGATGGCGGTGCGATTGTCGAGCGTAACCGCGCGCGGCATCGAGAGAACTTCGGACTCGGCATCGGAGTTCAGGAAGGACAACACGAGATTAGCGCCGTCGGCATTCAGGAACCCTGCGGCTGGAAAGAATCCGCTCATGGTATTGAAGGCGAGCTTCGGACCGTTGCCAAATTCGCGGCTCAACACAGCCTGCTGCGCCGGAACCCCGGGGGTGCCAAGAGTACCGGGCGGGCTGCCGGGAGTCGGAGGAATCGGGGGTGAGCCTGGCTTAAAAGGAATGGCATCGGGAACATTATTACCAAATTTGATGTTCTGGCCCTGGAGGGTGCCGGTCCAATCCACGCCTTTGATCGTGCTTGGGTTGCGCGCGGTTTCATAAAGGCGCGCTTCGATTAGCACCTGCTTGGTCGCCGTGTCCAAACGATTTATCAGGGTTGTTATCCCATCCAGTTCCTTTTCGGTCGTGTTGACGATTAGCTGGCTGGTGCGAGTGTCAGCCACCACCGAACTGCGTTGAGACAAACTGGCTTTCACGAGGCCAACAATGTTGGTGGGATCGCTGTAACGGAGTTGAATGACGCGTGAAACCAATGGGTCTTCCGCTTTTGGATCCTTGATTGTGACCCGCGCGATTTTGGATTTTGGGTCCTGAACTAGCGCGAGGTTGTAATTTTCCAGCACGGCATTCAACGCTTCAGCGGCGGAGACGTTCTCGAAGCGAATGCTAACGTTCGGCTGGTTC
>DASWRJ010000403.1:0-10163 GCA_036403255.1 Verrucomicrobiia bacterium | reverse complement strand
AGCGTCACTGATCTTGTGCAATTGCAAGCCGCGCACGCAAAGTGGGGAAAGGACAAGCGATTTGTCCTGGTGGGCGTGAACTTCGACGCGAATCTGGCAGACGCTCAAAAATTTGCGAACGATAAAAAGCTGACTTGGACGCAATGCTATGTAGGCGGTCTCTCGGACTTGCAAGCCCGTTACCGCTTGCGCAAACCCAGCGCCTTTCTGATTGGGCCGGAAGGTTTGATAATTAATCCGGACCTTGGCGGGCCAGGGATTGAAACCGCGCTCGCAGAAGTCTTAGGCGCAAAATGAAAGCTGCTGAGTACTTCTTGCTTGGGCCCGGACAGATTCGCCAAATCAAAACTTCAATTAACTACCCAATCAGAAACTTAAAGGCCCGGGCGGACCGGGCCGATCTCTACTGTTTATCGCTCCTTTCCAGTTTTATTTTAGGGGTCGGGCCATAAGGAACGGCACTGCGCCTGAAGTAATGCGGGTGGGGAAATGTAAATCGTTTCCGCCAAGCATTCCAGCGAAGTCACCTGTCTTCCCATTGAAACGAACCACATGATGATCGTAACAACTGGCGACATATAAGTTACCGTCATTCCCGAAGGTCAGACCCATAGGTCCATTCAAAGCACGAGTGCCCGGAGAGACAAATGTATCCATATATTGTCCGGTGCTGCCGTCGAAGCGCAAAACCACGTTCGCCTCGCGGCTGCTCACATAAAGATTTCCATCCGGCCCGACGGCGATACCGGAAGGCGTCACTAATTCGTCTCCGGTGGGAATGAATACTCCCAGAAACTGCCCCGACCGAGCATCGAAACGTAGAATGCCTTTTTCGAAGTCAACAACGAGAAGGTGATCTTCGCCACGAAACGCCAGATCCACGAATTGACGGCCCGTTCCATTCTGCGCGGCCACAAAGACGCCGGCCTGTTTTCCATTGCTCGAGAACCGCAGCACTTGCCCACGAAAGCCATCCGATGCGGGCATAGCGCTGAGCACATAGAAATTGCCATCGGGACCCAGAGTCATTGCAGCGGGCATCGTTAGATTGCTGTCGCCGAACCCGCCAAGTTGTTCCCCAGCAGGGCTGAAGCGAATGATTTCCCCTGCTCCCAGTGTATCGGCCGCTACGTAAACATCTCCCAGAATGGAAACGGCTATCCCGTGAATCGCTTCCGTGCCCGTCGTCCAGCGATTCAAGACGCTGCCGCTGTGCTCCTCCAAACGAAACACCTCGCCGTGGCCGGCAGGTTCAGATGCCGCAATGACAAAAAGGTCGGCGCGAGCTGAAGCCGTCGCGAGAAGTAGAAACGCAGCAGAAACACCCACGGCATTACAGAGAAAATGATATTTCATAAGACATCCTCCAGCTTTTGAACTGGCGATGTGGCTTCAAGGTGGAACTCGCGGACCATTTCGGCTGCCGCTCCTTTGAACCTCGCTGCCAGTTCTTTTTCATTCCAATATCAGAATAAAGGATCCGGCAAGGGATGCTCAGCGCACCTTGCCGTAAGTTGAACCTTTTTTGCTCAACCTTGAGCTATTGATTGCGTGCCAATTTGGCAGGCTGGAATTGCGGATCAGTTAGGGTTTTGAGAAAAGCAACAAGCGCACGTTTATCTGAAGCTGAGAGCTGAAGGCCATTCGCTGGATGTTTGGCCAAATTTGGATCCAGCGTGGAACTGCGCTTGAGACCCGTGCTGTAATGCTCTATCACTTCTTCCAACGTTTTGAAACGGCCATCGTGCATGTAGGGTGCGGTGATCGCAACATTGCGGAGCGAAGGAACGGCGAACTTGCCCGCATCTGCTTCGCGAGTCGTAACGGCGCCCCGGCCTAAATCTTTGGATAATGAGTCCAGGCCATTGTTCGCGAAAGTCTGGCTTTGAAAAAGCGGGCCGCCATGGCAATGAAAGCAATCCGCGCCGAATTGCCCTCGACGCGGATCATATTCAGTCATGAATAACTCGAAGCCGCGCTTCTCCTGTTCATCGAGCTGCTCCTCCCCTCGAATGGCGCGATCGAACTTCGAATCGCAGGAAACCAGCGTCAGGAGGAATTGCTCAAGCGCGCGGGCCATACGGTCGGAAGTAATTTCGGGTGAACCATAAACCTTCGCAAATGCTGCAGGATAATCTTTGGTGCCAGAAAGTTTGGCTGTGACGTGATCCAGCTTTTCATTCATCTCAATTGGATTTTGGATCGGCATCAGCACTTGCTGACGCAGAGAAGCGGCGCGGCCGTCCCAAAAGAAAAGATTTTTCCAGGCCAGATTGAAAAGGGACATGGTGTTGCGCGTGCCGCCCTGCCCTTCCGCGCCAGTGCTAAATTGGCGCTGCGGATCCGCAAAGGCCGCTTCGACCCGATGGCATGAGGCGCATGATTGAGAATTATTTACGGAGAGTAATTTTTCATTGAACAATTTACGGCCAAGCTCCACGCCTTCCCCTGAGAGCGGGTTATCGCGCGGCAACGCAGGAATCGGAAATTGCTCGCTAAAGCTAAACCGGTAGGGGGTGAGATTCGCCAGAGATGGTTTCTCGGCAGGCGCGGATTGACCAATAGCTCGCTGGCTTTGCGCGGCATTACTGATGTTAATTGAAAATGCCCGTTCGATCTTCTGCTTCAATCCGATGCCAAAATCATCCCCCTTGCGCGAGTGCGTTGAGGAATTTTCAGCCGTGATGGCCTCATCCAGTACTTGGGACAGATCGAGTTTCAGAATAAGTCTCTGATTTGTGGAATTTGAAATAGCTACCGGCGCTTCCACCGTCATTAAGGTATGATCATTTCCCAAATGATACGAATAGCCACTCTCCGCTCCATCAGCATTTCGGAAGTGACCTTCAACTGCCAAGAAGACATAACCACCTGCCCAACCCCAATGCAGCCCATTCATATTTGGATTGAGCGCATGCTCGGCGGGATATTGCGCTGGATTGGAATGGTTCAAATGCGGTAGTAAACCGATGTGAAAACGAATCCGGTCGCATTCAGCGGATGGCAGACCATCAATCTGAAATTTCTTTCTCCCGCCGGAGAGGCTTAGATACGCAACAAAGTTGGTTTTTTCGATCCAATCCCCACTGGCTGTATGCATGGCGAAATCTGAGATCAGCAAGTCCAGGCGAGAGACGGAAAGGACCTGCCCTGCGCCGTTCGTAAAAGCAAATTTGTCCAACTCAACCGGGGAGCCTTGAAATTCCGGTTTGAACTCCAGAGAAAGAGCACTTGCATTCTCGGCGAACACCAAACCGAAGATTACCAATCTTATCAAAAGCCACGGCAACCCTGCTATCAACGAGGAAATAGATTTTCTCGCCAAATAACGTCTGAAAACCAAAAAAGCCAAGCTGAACTTCATCTTCACGGCTCCACCTTACTCCTGGCAACCTTAAGACATCATTAAGAACGACTACCAGGGACCCGCTTTGCTCCTTGTCGCCACCCTTGTTTCCGGGCATTTTGCCGCATCGCGACAATGCTCGCCCGAAATGAAAACATTTAAACTTAACTCGCCCTTCTGCACCGCCTTGTTTCTTATTGCTTTCTTTATTTCGTGCGCCCAGGCCCAAATGCTCAATCCGGCCCAGGCGGGGATCAATGCGGCCATGATCAAACTTTTTGGCGACACCAAAGCGTTCTCTTCGAAGGCAACCGTGCGGCTGCTGGATAAAAATAAAAAAGAGACCATGACGATGACGATGGATTTCGCGCTCCTGGATGGAAAATTTCGGGCCGATATTGATCTGAACCAAATAAAGGGCGCGGAAATTTCCGCCGAGTCGCTGACGATGCTGAAGACTGTTGGCATGGACAAATGGTCCAGCATAATTCTCCCGCAGAAGAAGACGACCATCGTCGTTGTCCCCGCGCTGAAAAGTTACGCCGAGGCGCCCATGCAAGTTGAGGAAGGCACGACTTTGAACGAAATCAAACTCGGGAAGGAAACAATCGAAGGCCATATTTGCGAAAAATATAAGGTCTCGATCACAGGACAAAAGGGACAAAAACATCAGGCCTCTGTCTGGAAAGCTACCAATATGAAAAACTTTCCGCTGCAAATGGAAATGGAGCAGGACGATGGATTAATGGTGATGCTCTTTCGCGATGTGCGCCTCGGTCAGCCTAATCCCGCTCTATTCGCCGCGCCAGCAGGTTACACGCGGCAGGAGAGCATGGAGCAAATGATCGCAAACGCGATGCTACGGCAGCGAGGCAAGTAATACGCGTTTAAGCAGCCTCTCAGATTCCTCCATTCCCAAGTGCGCAATCTATGGAATCTTTATCTAGCGCTATGAATTTCAAAAAGATTGCCCTGCTGCTTTTCGTGTTGGTGGCAGTATGGGCTCTCTGGCAATGGCTCGGACGTGATCATTATCTCAATTATCCTCCCTCCGCCCGGGGTCCATGGGTTGCTTTCGGAGACAGCTTGACCGAAGGCTACGGCGCAACAGAGGGACAGGATTATCCCTCAGTCTTGAGCAAGAAACTCGAAGTGCTTATTCGAAACCTCGGCAGAAGTGGAGAAAATTCCGCCGATGGAATGAAACGCGTAGACGAAGTAGCTGGTTTGCATCCCCGCGTCGTGCTGCTTTGCTTTGGTGGCAATGACGCGCTGAACGGTGACAGCGCCGGCAAGATGTTCGCTAACATCTCCAGCATCATCGATCGGCTTCAGCGCGAAGGCTGTTTTGTGGTCCTAATCGGCATTCGCAGCGCTTCTCTGCGGGACCATTACGCCGACAAATTCAAGAAGCTCGCGCATGACAAGCAGGTGCTGTACGTACCGGATCTCTTGAGCGGCCTGGCCTTCAAGCCCATCTACATGTCAGATGCCGTGCACCCAAATGATATGGGCTACAAACGCTTTGCAGAACGGGTGGCCAAGGCATTGAAGCCTTATTTACCAGAACTGGTCATGGCCGATAAAAATCCGGCTCAAAGCAAATCTGCTTCCGTGGACCGCTAAAGGACCTTAATTATCGCCATCGTTGCCATGCGAGTTTCGCGGCTGGAAGACGCGGTCGAAAAGGTAGTCACCTATTTTTCGGCCCATCTCGATTCCCGCTGTCTTGTCGAAAGCCCAATGAATACCTAGATAAATCCGGCTCTGTCCATTTTCCTCTTCTGCCTCCGAAAATGAGGTGAAGGTCCGGGGCAGATACGGGCGCACAGTGCCATCATTGGCCCTGGTTTCACCATTAAACTCGTCCGAGACGAATGTGAATGGAACATCATCAGTCTCATAAAACCGCCGCAGCACCTGAAAGACCGCGCCACCAAACCCTGCATGGCCAGAGGGATAAGCCGGGAATGGAGGCGTGAAGTTCGGCCCATGCAAGTTGCTGGCCGGTGCACCCAATGGAGTATTCGTGGGATCGCCCGCCGTAGCGGCATTGTTATCACCTGCCCCAGTTGGTCCTGTGCCGGGATCAGATTCGCGGATGCCAGTAACCGGACGCCAAAAATCGTAGTAAAATTTCGATTCCCAAATACCCATTGCGGCATCGGCCATGGCGACATTCGCGAGCGCGAGAAGTCGAGCCGTGTCAATTGCATCTGATCCCATTTGGTCTGCGATTTGGACAAGGATTTGGTTGTAAAGCCGTGGGGGAGCGCAAAGGCTTGGCGTACCGTCATATGCCCAGAAAGTGCCAATATGTGTCTGGTCGGGCGTGCGGGTGGATGGGGTGGTAATTCCATCGCCGCCCAGGCCTTTTACTTCATTATACGCAGCCGCATATTGCGGGCTGCTCATGTCGGGCGGAGGCGGTGCGCGAAACTGGCTTGCAGACTGGAGCACAAACGGCACGCAATCACCCCAATGTGCGCCCAGTGCCACCGGACTTTTGCTGACAGGGTCCTGCCGCCAATGGCCGGGTAAATTACTCGTAACCCAATCGACTCCCAAATGCGGCTCTGGATGCTCCGATCCGTCACCCACACGCATGGCCAAAATCCTGGCCGCCACCTGCCGGCCCAGGTCTATTCCGTTCGCCTTTTGCTTGTTGTCATTTGCATCCGCCAAGTCTTCGGCGAGCCACTGATTGAAATTTGGTGATTGGGACGGAAACAGCGCCACGAGTGTATCATGCGCAGCTTGGCTGATGGCTGCCTGCATCGACACATTATGGCTCTTAGCTCGAATGCCGGTATAGCTCTCATACCGATCGAGAACAGCATTAATCGTATCGAACATGGCAATGTGGACAATCGCTATGGCTCGGCTGGCGCGGGCGGGCCCCAGTTGCTCGCCAAACACGCGATTTTCCGGAGCGACCACTGGAGTATGATCCACGCCACTGGCATTGATCGCGATCTCATTCCAGCGGCGGATTGAGTCAATCCCCTTTTGCGGGCCATGTTTGGGCCGGGCTGCTACTTGTGGGCTAAGTTTGTATCCCGGACTTGGATAAGCGCTTGATTTTCCAGCGGGCTCTTCTCCAAAGACGGAGAAGACCATCGATATGGTCAGAGCGAGAATTATTGATGTTCTCATGGTTCATGTTTGGTTTTGGTTTGGGTTTTGGATTGCCGAAAATCGGCTCAGCAGTCCATCCATGGTCAGCGAAAACTTTTGGGAAAGAGGCAGCAAGCACAAGACAGCCAAAGGAGCTACGTAGCTTGCACCGCGTTCAACAAACTCCCAGCAGCCCAGGGGCGCGCCTGAAGTAACGAAAAGCATTTCAGAGCCGATCTTCCAGATGCAAAGGCACGCAAAGAAGGCGCGACTGCTGGCAAACAACGCGATTACTCCCAGCGCAATCTCGAAAAGACCGATATACATCCGCACGCTTTCCAGCGGTACTCCCATCGAGCCCAGCCCAATGCTCTGATAGAGCCCAAGCAGGCTCTGCTTATTTTGGACTGCTCCCAATGCGCCATGGCCTATAAACATCGCTGCGATAATCATCTGCACTAGCCAAAGTAATGACTCCTCGCGCCTAAAACTGGACGCTTGAGGCGCGGACAATGGAGCAAACCAATGCCTTAGATTTTTCCCAAATCCATGCAGGAGCAAGAATGCCAGCGGTACGCCATAGTTGTAAGCTCGTTCGAGAAATTCCCAGCCGCCCTCGCCTGTCGCCGGGCGCAACAAAGCCGTAAAGAAGCCCCATCCTGCCATGTAGAGTAATAATGCCCTGCGAGGCGTAACAAGGGCGATGATGCCCAAAGCTATATCAAAGAACCCGATGAGCGGCATCAACCGCCACGCGAAATCATCCGGGATAGCGAATAAGCGGAAATAAGGAAGCCAAGCCGCTTTTGTGTTCACCCCACAACAGCCATGACCCACGTACTCCATGAACACACCAATGCGGAATAGCCAATGCAGTTTCCACACTAGTGGTTTATGGAGAAAGCTGCTCAGTCGATTGACATGTCGATTTGAGCATCCTCCAATCAGCCCCGTCAACTCAGACTTCCCGACATGAGACTTAATTGCATCTGAATCTGAGTCCTTCATGGTGCAATGATCTCCGATCAGGGCGTGGTGCTCCGAACGGCGCGGAAATACGCGCCTGTGCCGCTCGTTTGATTGGTATAGGCCATCGAAGAATCGTACGCCACGACCGGTGGCCCCGCGAAATCAGTCATGGCCTGATTCAAATTCGTGGATCCCTGCAATTTATAATACATGCAGCGCAATGTGTTGAAGCGCACTTCGGTTTTGCCCGAGTTCAGTTTGGTAATCGTCAGGTTAATCGGCGTGCTTGTGATCGATCCATCGAAATATTTTCGCGCCGTCTCCCAAACACCTTTGCCTGCTGCCATCCCGACCGAACGCAAATTATCCACAGGCGCATGGATTCCACCCCACACGCGTGAAATGCCTGCTGCGTCTGCGGCATCGTAATAGCTCGCCCATTGCATCGTCAGCGTTTGACTGGGGCCTTGCTCGAATCCGAGCGTGCTGCCCAGCGAATTATTGGTTGGATAATAGGTGTAACTCGCCAAACCACCTGGAAAAAACTTCGAGCCCGTCACAGCCGTCATAACTTCAGCAGCCGCCCGGCTGAATGTAGTATGGCCAGAGATGTAGCCCGGAAACGCCGGCGTCACGAAATTAGTTCGTTGATATGGCACCCAGGTATCCGCGTGAATCCAGGTAACTCCGCTATGCTGATGAATGGGATCACTCGGCACGCCCGGCCAGGCCAGAACGGCAATCTTTCCAGGCATTAACCCTGCATGACGTCCGGAAGCTGCCGAAGTTGAAGTGACGAGCTCTATCAAATTCGTAATAAGCGGCAGGCCATTGGTGTTATAGGAAGGTAACGCAGGGTTGCTCGATTGACCAAGGCCTCCCAAATAACGGACGGCGCTTATTGGGCGCCACGCGTCATAATAACGCTTCACCGCCCAACACGCGCACGCTGCTTCATGGACTGCTGCATTCACCGCCAGATATACCTTCACGTCCCATTCCAAGTCATCCACCACCGGACCAACGCCGCCGATCTTCTTTACTAACAGCGGGCTGTCCGCTACCTGGTTGGCCACCACATTCCAATGACCGGGTGGCGTTTCCGAATTCGGGCCGTCCGCCCAGAACTCCGCCAAAACCCGTGCATAATCCCCACGCCTGACAAAGTTATGCGCATACGGCTGTCCTGTAACGGGATTGCTCGTGTAACCGTGGCCATCATACACATTCGGAAAAATTCCGCCATAATTTTCATCACTATTATTCCCATATGCCGCCGGTGAAATATCTATCAACGCGCCGTCGTCCGGAGTCAATTGGCTGCTCGCCCGGATCACCTCTACAATCTCACTCACAAAACGCGAATGGGTGGCCGTGCCAAAGAGCGGCGGCGGACCGGGATCTACCCACGGCAATGTCGGGTCTATCCGTGCCATTTGGTATGGCCTCACCTTCAGCCACTGCGCTCCGAGGTAGGACTGTATGGGTCCGGCAGGAAAGCCGTTTTGGTCGATCGCGTTTACTATTTGCAGGCGCTGCCAATGGTTTATGTCCACGACGGTATTTCCAAAACCATCATCAATTCCTTCCAGGGCGACAGCTAACTGTGGGTTCATATAAATGTAGCCGCCCTGATTAGTCGGATAGTCCGGATATGCAATCGGCGCGTTCGTGGTCGGGTAAGGGGTGCCTCCCGATTGGTTGGCTCCGTCATTCATAAACCATGCGGACACTGCGTCGTACACCGAATTTCCAACCCCCGCGGGAGTGCTCGTGTCACGTGTCGGATTAGCAGTGCTATAACCAAGTGCGGTAAGTTGCGTGTCGTCCGCTGCCAAAGTCTGGCTCGCCGTTTTAGAATAGACATGACGCTCCTTCATCATCCGCCAAACTGCGTAGCTAATGGCCTCGCGCCGAGCGGCCGCAATGTTAGTTGACGTGTGCTTTTGATGATAAACAAAGCCCATCGCTCCGTTAGTATCATAAGCTGCCCAGGCATCGTACATGCAGACCGAGAAGGTGAAAAGATTGCGCGCCTGGGCCGGCGGATGTGGGGTATCCACGCGAATGGCTGCGAGAGCGCGTTCATCCCAAACGCGCGCAACGCTGTTCGAAGAGGCCGCCGTGGAACGATTCACAAATCCTGTCAAAGACAGAAAGAGGCCTGCACCCAACGCAAAGCACTGCCTAAATTGCGTCCGCATCTCGGGCAGTCGAAGACAGGAAATTAATCTCATACTCAATACAACATGATCGAAGCTAGAGATAATTCTCAGCTGGCATATCGACCATGAACGCTTTGCTTGGATAAGGGTGGAGCGAACCATTACCTTTCCAAAACCCTCCTTGAGTCTATTTAGGAAACTAACTGCTTTGAAACTTCATCAAACTTCTTTGATTTCCATCTCTAGCTTCGGCGTTTACAACTTAAACAGCCCTATTTCGGTCTGGCACTGCTATTATCTTCTAAATCCGTTGCAAATTGCCTCTCCGGCCATCAGGACACGGCAAACATCACTGCAACGCTTCTTATTTATCAATTCGCTCGAATTTTGTCGAAGCAATTCACCCCCGAGACACCGCGACTCAGTATGTTCGTAAAAATACGGATAACCATAGCCGGTGGACTGGTTGTTACTTATCTTCCAATGTCATTTCCATTACCACTGAGGCTATTCTGCCGTGTTTTCGTCTAACCAATCGAATGCAAGCCGTGTGAAATACGTATGGG
>DASWRJ010000402.1:0-2498 GCA_036403255.1 Verrucomicrobiia bacterium | reverse complement strand
CCATGGATTTCTCATGCTCGGCCTTAAATTCTGTCTCCGCAAGTTGGGGAAGCGTTTCCCATAAGGTCTTCCCGATAACCTCCTCCGCCTTCAGGCGCAACATGGTGGCGGCCCGCGGGTTCACATACGTAAACTGCCACGCCTGGTTAAAACTCATGAACCCTTCGTTGATGCTCTCCAAAATACTCGTGACGCGGTAGGTCAACGCGGACAACTCACGTTCCGCTTTCTTTCGATCGCTAATATTCCGAGCTATTTTTGAAGCGCCAACCACCGTCCCCTCTGCATCCAGGATCGGAGAAATCGTCAGGGAGACCTCCACTCGGCTGCCTGACTTGCTCATCCGAACGGTTTCAAAATGATCCACGCGCTCCGCGCGCCGGAGGCGCTGCAGGATTTCGGGTTCTTCCTGGAGATGGTCCGGCGGAATAATCATGGAAATGTGGCGCCCGACAGCTTCCTCGGCGGTATAGCCAAAAATGCGTTCGGCGCCTTTGTTCCAACTGATGATGCGCCCATCGAGATCTTTGCTGACGATGGCGTCATCGGATGATTCGACAATGGCTGCGAGGCGAGCCTTGGCTGCCTGGGCATTGCGGTGCTCGGTCACTTCGCGGAAAACGAGCACGACTCCCGTTGGAATTCCGGCGCCGTCGCGGATGGGCGCCGCGCAATCATCGATAGCGCATTCACGGCCATGTTTGCCGACCAAAACCGTATGGTTCGCTAGACCGACGGTGACATTGTCCTGCAAAGCTCGCGTCGCGGGATTCTCAACTTTGCGGCGCGACTTTTCATTCACGATCGAAAAAATTGAGTCCAGCGGCTGGCTTTGCGCTTCCTGCGCCTTCCAGCCGGTCAGTTCCTGGGCGACTGGATTCAGAAAGGTCACGCGGCCATGTTCATCGGTGACAATGACACCGTCGCCTATGCTGGCCAGTGTCACCTGCAAACGTTGCTTTTCCTCGGCAAGTTGCCTTGCGGCCAATTTAAGGCCGGTAATATCGCGAATAACGCTCGAAGCTCCCACGACCTTGCCATTGGAGTTTTTGATTGGGGAGATGGTCAGCGAGACGTCAATCGCACGGCCGCTCTTGCATAGACGCGTGGTTTCGAAATGGTCAATGCGCTCGCCCTTTTTAAGCCTCTCGAGGATTTGTGCTTCCTGCGCCCCTTTATCCGGCGGAATCATTATTGAGATCGGCGAGCCAATGGCCTCCGCACGCGTGAAGCCCAATAAACGCTCTGCCCCGAGATTCCAACTGGTGATTATACCATCAAGATTTTTGCTGAGGATGGCATCATCGGATGAATCCACGATGGCTGCCAAAAGTTCTTTGGCAGGATATTCTGAAAATTCATCCGCATTGGGCATAAGGGCAACTCAAAGGCTGTGCTCCCGCTTTGTTGGAATAAGTTTAACTCGCCACAGCTACTCACTAAACCACGCGGGCGATTTAATATGCAGCAGCGGAATGCCCCATGTCATCTAAGGGTTTTACCCCATTGCCGCGAAGCGATGGTGAATCTCGCGTCTCCAGTGCCTTTGAGGTGCACTGAATTGAGCGCTGGCGCAAATCGTCCAATTCCGTCGGTAAGGCCCTCAAGTCCTCAAGGGCCCCGTTGGCCCAAACACGGAGCTGGGGCCAAGCGGTTTTTTCAGCCTGCAAAAAGGTTAAACAAGCCTAAACAAAGCTGGAAAAGGCTAAAAATCGGTGAACGAACAATGATGAATTTGAGTAAAGCCAGGCAAACGAGCAAAGCTTTCATTGCCCTTGCTGCCGCACTCCTGGCAGTTGAGGTTCGCGCAGCCGAAAACGGCTTGCACGGCTTCCTGGAAAAGCATTGCTTCGAATGCCATGATGCCGACACCAAAAAAGGCGGCTTGGATTTGGCATCGCTCCCGCTCGACCTGGCCAGCTCGACCAATTTCAGTGAATGGGTCAGCGTGCATGACCGGACGGCAGACGGCGAGATGCCGCCCAAAAAGAAGCCGCGTCCTGAATCTGCCGAACTTGACCAATTCCTCAAGCAGCTTTCCGGAGTTCTGATCTCCGCCGAGCAGGAGCGCCTCAAGCCATCTGGACGGGCCACACAGCGCCGCCTGAATCGTTATGAATATGAAAACACCCTGCGCGAACTACTGCACGCGCCGTGGCTGCAGGTGCGCGATTCCCTGCCTGAGGACGGTGAAGCATTTCGTTTCAACAAAGTAGGCGATGCCCTGGATGTCTCGCATGTGCAGATGGCTCGTTACCTAAGCGCAGCCGATACTGCCCTGCGCCAGGTCATGGCCCCGCAAGCCGAGCGCCCTGTCACTAAAACTCAACGCTATTACACGCGTGATCAGCGCAGCTTCACTGGCCCGATGAAGTTCACCGTCTTCAACACCGCTCCTGAGCGCGCGACCTTTCCGGTGCTTGGCACCAAAGCCCAGCCGGATGTCCGCGCAGGCAAAGCGCCGGTTTCGGTCGGCGATGCAGACCCGAAACTGCGGG
>DASWRJ010000401.1:0-10699 GCA_036403255.1 Verrucomicrobiia bacterium | reverse complement strand
ATACTTTACGTTCGGAGTGGACTACCGAGTGTCAGAGGTGAAGCTTGGAAGAATATATCCAAACCTTGATCCGAGTCTGGTTACTTCCCTTTCAGGTTCCAGCCGCGGGACATTGCATTTATTCACGCTCGACAGCAGATTTAATCACCCCAGCGGATTTTTCGGGGGGATAGAAGCCCAATGGTGGGCCCAGGATTTAGGTGGTCAATTAGCTAGTCTTCATGGAGATGACTTTTGGCAGTTAAATTCGCTTGTGGGTTACCGTTCACCACGCAGGCATGTGGAAGTTGTGCTGGGAGTTTTAAACATTAATGGGAGCGACTACCGGCTGCATCCTATTAGCCTCTATCCAGAACTGCCGCGCGAAAGAACCTTTTTCGCGCGGCTCAGCTTAAATTTTTAAGAGCGCCCTGTTTTTTTTCAAAAATAGTCAACCTGCAGAGTGACAGTGCTTCCTGTGGGCGGGCACTGGCCGGTTATAAAATAGACCGTGTATACATACCTTTTTGTAATTAAGGCGGGTGCGGTTCGTTGAGTTGTTCCAAGTGGCGCAGCACAGCCCAAGTTTGTAGAGGAATATCGCCACAAAAGATTATAGCTGGTGTTTGGGAGGACAACTCCACCTACTCTGACGGTGAAGTTGGCTGTCGTTCCTGTGGGTGTGTAACCCAAACCGCTATTGTTGAAATTTAACCAACCACAATGATTGCCACAGTAATTTGTACCTGTGGAGGGGCTTGGCATAGGATTTTGCTCTGTGATTGTCCCTCCCAGATTGGTGCTGTTTAACATAGCACCTCCCGAAGGAAGAAGGAGCTTCTTTTCCTTCTTTGATTGTTCTTTAGCTGGTGGCTGTACGGCAATCATCCCAAGAGAGGCTGATCGCGTTCTTGTCCGGCTTGGGCTTCCCCAAATTGAGTCGGTCGATTGCAATTCGCACCAGTAAAAACCTAGCTTCGATGCATCTACGCTGTTTACGGTTAGTATGGGCGTTTGCGCGCCGTCAAAATCCTTCGAGGCAGTATCGATTTCGGTGTGATTGAAATACCATTGATATGCAATGTCCTCTTTTCCACATGCATTGACTTTAAATTTAGCCGGCTTCCCTACGTACACGGAAATATCAACCGGCTGGCATTGAATAAAAGCAAAGCCTGCGTCTTGATCATTTTTGCAGACGTGGGCGGTTTTGCATCCACTTGCTAAAAGAGTCAACGCCCCGAGTAACCCGGCTATTGCAATGGTCCGTATGGTTTTCATATTTCGCCTTATCTTTGTGTGTAGTGAATTAAGTGAACCTGCTGCTCAGTATTAAGGAATAGCAACAAGCGTTTGGCGTAAGCAAGATTAATTCTGTTATTAAGTTGTAAAGGGTTGGTATCAAGTAGGTTGCTCCGTTGGTATGGGCTTATGTCTGTCTTCAATTTCTCTTTTGAATTGACGTTCAACTGTCTATGCTTGCTCAAGAAGCAAGCGAGCCATGAATCTTTTTTTGAAAAGTTTGCGCGTTCCCCTGAAGTTCCTCGCTCCTTTTCTAACATGTTTTTGCGGCTTCCTCCTCTGGCATTACTCCTTCGGCGAGAAATGGGAACACGCTAGTTACGATTACCTCTTCCGCTTCGGAAAACATTCGGCCACAAACAAACTCGTTCTCATCCTGATGGACAATGAGGCCCATAAGCATTTCGAACAAGTTCGCGGGCAATGGAACCGCGGCATTCATGCAGACATGTTGAACAAACTGGCGGACGATCATTGTCCGCTGGTCGTGCTCGACGTTTTTTTTCAGGAGCAGCGTGAGGCTGCCACCGATCAGGCTCTCGCTTTGGCTATGGGCCGGCTGGACAAGCTCGTCCTTATGGCCAATCAAAAAGACGTGGCGCACCCCGAGGTCGAGTCTGCATCTGCCTGGCTCCCTTTCTCACTTTTTGTCACTGCTGCGAAAACGAATTATGGTGTCCCGTTCATGCAGCCTGACAACGATTTGATTGTGCGCAGGCATTGGCCGTTCGACGAAATGCCTATGTATGACAACCTGGCCATGGCTGCCGCTCGGCTCTCGGGCTGCTCGCTGGCCCAATCGCCCACTAATGCGTGGTTTCGTTACTATGGCCAGAAAGGGCCATGGACAGCGTTGAGCTATCATCTGGCGGCCAATCAGGCCACCGGATACTACAGTAATAAAATCGTTTTTATCGGCAACAAACCGGAGAATAGCCTGCCCGGAGAAGAAGACGAATTTCAAACTCCCTACTCCCGCTGGACGGGTGAGGCTTCCGGCGGCATTGAACTCAACGCCACCGCCTATTTAAATCTCATGAATCGCGAATGGCTCGAGCGGCTCGATGCGTGGCTCGAGTTGGTGGTGCTGTTGGCGGCGGGGTCAGCGCTCGGCTGGATTTTTTCAAAACTGCGCCCGGTGCGCGCCCTGGGCCTGGCTGCGGCCCTTTTCCTGCTGATCACTTGTCTGGCCGCGAGCCTGAGCCAATTTACACATTATTGGTTCCCGTGGTTGTTTGTGGCTGGAGGGCAATTGCCGCTCGCGCTGCTGATTTCCGTTGTCGGTTCCACGTTGAAACGAGAGGAGGCCTTGCGGCAAACGCGCCTGCAAAAACCTATTGTACCGGAGAGCGCGCCTGTGCGCCCGGCCCTCGCCGCAGTTTTGTCTCCAGATTTGGCTACGCCTGACGCTCCGGACTACACAATCTTTACTCCAGCATTTGGCCATGGTGCTTATGGAAAAGTCTGGGTTGTGAAGAACGCTATTGGTCAATGGCAGGCGCTGAAGGCCGTTTATCAGGAAAAATTTGGCCAGAACACCGAACCTTTCGAGCGCGAGTTCCGCGGCATCACGCGATATAAACCCATTTCAAGCGAGCACCCAGGGCTCTTGTGCATCGATTTTGTGAGTACGAAGAAACCACAGGGTTATTTCTATTATGTGATGGAGCTGGGTGATGCCCTCGAGCCCGGCTGGGAACGCGAGCCAGCGAAATACAGGCCCCGCGATTTGGCGAGCGCCCGCGCTCGCGCGCCGCAGAAGCGTTTGCCCATTCCCGAGTGCGTGCGCATTGGCATTGAACTATGCGACGCGCTGGATTTTCTGCACAAGAAAAAGCTCACCCATCGGGACATCAAGCCGCAGAACATTATTTTTGTGAGGGGCCGTCCGAAGCTGGCCGATATCGGTCTGGTCTCCGAAGTTCATTTGCCAGATGACCACTCCACCTATGTCGGCACTCCCGGTTACATGCCCCCCGTGCCGGAACCACCTGGAAGCGTGCAAGCGGATATTTTCGGGCTCGGCATGGTTCTCTATGTGATCAGCACCGGACAGGAGACACAAGCGTTTCCCGAGCTTTCGAACAGCCTGGTCGAATCCGGCCAGGCGGATTATCTGCTCTTGAACCCAGTCATTTTGAAAGCCTGCCAAATCGATCGATCCATGCGTTATTCATCGGCTGCGGAGATGGGCGCCGCCCTGCGCGAAGTCCAGATGCGGGTCGAGAAGACGATCTGTGAGTCAGCGTAGAAGCTCGACAAAAGCCAGCCCTTGAAAAATCCTCGGCAGCGACTTCATGGACTTTAGAAAGCTGCAATATTTTCAAGCCGTGGCCGAGGAGTTGAATTTCTCCAAGGCCGCGCGGCGCTTGCATGTAGCGCAGCCGGCGCTGAGCCGGGCCGTGCAGGAATTGGAAGAGTTCCTTGGCACTCGTTTGCTGGAGCGGACGCGCCGTTCGGTCTCGTTGACCCCATCCGGGGCGGCGCTGCTGCACGAGTGCGGGATTCTGGTTGAGCGGCGGGATGAAGTGATCCGGCGCATTCGGCGCATTGCCAGTGGCGAAGAAGGAGAACTGCGCCTGGGCTACATCGGCCCGCCTACGCAAAATTTTCTCGGTCCCATCGTCGGCGAGTTCCGTCGGCGGTTTCCGCGAGTTTCGGTGATTCTGGAGGAGCGCACTCCCGAGCGCGTATGGGAGATGGTGGCGAATGGCCGCCTCGCCATTGGCCTAACCCGGCCTGCGCTCGGCGCGAGCTATGCGCGGCTCGAGACGACGCTGCTCCGCAAGGAATCTTTTTGCGCGGTTTTTCCGCAAGAGCACGAATTCGCGCGCTTGCGTCGCGTGCCTTGGGCGCGCCTGAAGGATTCGCCACTCATCATCCTGGCCCGCCGTGAAAGCGTCGGGCAACACGAGGAAATTCTGGCCGCTTGCCGCGAGGCCCAGTTTCTCCCGCGGCTCGCGCACACGCCCAGCCTCATCAGCACCGTCTTGACGTATGTTGAAGCGGGCGCGGGAGTGGGAATTATTCCAGAGACGATTATTTCACTGGCCGCTTCTTCGCTCACAGCGCGGCCGCTGGCGCCTGCGCGATCAGTCGATCTGGTTATGGTGTGGCCTGCCGACAACCCTTCGCCAGTTTTAAAAGCATTCCGGTTGCTCGTGCAGGAATGGCGCGAGAACGGGTTGCTGTGGAAGAGCAGGGGATAAGCGACATGAACCTCCAGATTAGCTGCGGGGATGAGCAGGGTTGGACGTGTTGTTCTTGATTTGGAAAAGCTTCGGGTCTAACATTGGCTGATGATTGATGTGGCGGCACTCGAGGGAATGAGCCTGGTGGAGAAGCTTCAAGTCATGGAAATACTTTGGCGCTCAATTTCGAATCGCCCTAATGATGTACCTTCTCCAGAGTGGCACAAAGCTATAATTGATTCGCGCATGGCGGATATAAACAGTGGCGAGGCACGATTTCTTACGCTTGAGGAATTAAAACAAAGGCTTAACCGCAAATCTCCATGACAGTCCGGGTCCTGGAGGCAGCCGCAGCCGATCTTGAATCTGCCGCTGAATTTTATGATAAGCAACAGCCCGGTATTGGCGATTATTTCAAGATTTCGTTGATTGCTGATATTGAAAGCTTAATTCTATTCCACGGAATCCACACAGTTCATTGGGGGAACTATCGTATGCTCGCTAGTCGATTTCCTTTCGGAATCTACTATCGTGAAACCTCCACTGAGGTGCAGGTCATTGCTGTCTTGGATTTGCGCAAGAATCCTTCCTGGCTGCGTGGAGAGCTTTCTCAGCGCATCTAACGGCATTTAGGCATCGGCACGCTAACCTTCCTCTCCCGGCAATAATTCCCAAGCGGCGGCACCTTTTTCCTTCCTGGCTTTTCCTCCCGCCAATTCTGCCGCTTTTCAGGCCTGAAATACCCCTTTTTGCCGAAATGTGATGCTTTTTTCCCTCTGGCACACCCGCTGCTAAACCGGTTTTCAACGGATTAACAAAATTATGAAATGTTTAGAATCAAACGTCATCGAGCAAGAGGCTCCGGCCGCTGAAAAATTTATTCAAATGAACTCCGGCCTGCTGGGGTTTGAAACAGTCAAAAATTATTCGCTGCTGGGCAGCCCTGAAGAAGCGCCTTTCCTGTGGCTCAAAATGGAAGATGAGCCGCACCTGTCGTTTCTGGTCGTCGAACCGGCCCTCATCATGCCCGACTATCAGCCCGATATTTCGGAACAGGACGTAAAATCACTCGGCATCACCGGCTCGGAAGACGCCCTGGTGCTGAATATTGTAACTCTGCACAACGCAGGAGAGGCAACGGTGAATCTGAAGGGGCCCATCCTGATCAATCGGCGCACACTCGCGGCCAAGCAGGTTATCCCAGTGAATGCCACCGAGTATTCACTGCAACACCCGTTGGCGGCAGCAGCCGTCGCGGCTTAACAACCGCATACCCCTTACCTGATAAAACCATGCTTGTACTCGCCCGCAAACTGAATCAAAACATTGTGATCGACGGAAGGATCTTCGTGAAGGTCATTCGCATGGATCGCGATGTAGTAAAACTCGGCATCGAGGCGCCAATGGAGGTGCCCGTGCATCGGCAGGAAGTTTACGATCAAATTCAAAAATCGAACAAAGCGGCCGCCAAACCTGAGCGCGGACCCGTTCCCAAGATTAGCGAGAACCAATGATTTACCTGACTGGGTGGCCGCTTGAGGCGCCCGGTTTAATCGACACAAACACACAAATCCTATGGTCATCAACACAAACATCCAGGCGCTTACCGCCGCCGCACAGCTCCAGTCCAGTCAGGACATGTTGGCCAAGTCCCTGTCCCGCCTGAGCTCTGGCTCGAAAATTGTCAATCCTTCCGATGATGCCGCCGGCGTGGCCGTGGCCATGCGGTTGGACAGCCAAATCAAACGCACGGACGCTGCCAAAAGCAACGTGATCAATGCCATCTCGTTTACACAAACCCAGGATGGTTACCTGACAAAAGTCGCCAAGGCACTGGACCGCATGAGCGAATTGACTTTGCTCGCGCAGGACGTAACCAAAGGCTCGACGGATCGCGCGCTGTATAATACAGAATTCTCGCAGCTCAGCGCTTATCTGAGCAGCGCAGGGACGAAAGATTTTAACGGCGTGAGCCTCTTCTCGAGCGCGACGCTGAATGTGACGCTGGACTCGGACGGAGCTACCTTCTCAATGACCGGCATCAACTTGAGTGCTGCGGCCTATACAAATGCCTCGGCCGCCGACATCACCACGACGACCAACGCCTTGGCGGCGCTCAACGCAGTGAAGGCGGCCATTTCGCAACTCGCCTCAGATCGCGCAACCATTGGAGCGTTTCAATCGCGGCTGAACTTCACTTCGGACCAATTGACCGTCAGCAAGGAAAACCTGACTGCCGCCAGTTCGCGCATCCAGGACGTGGATGTGGCCGATGAAGCGACGCAATACGCCAGGTATAACATTTTGGTGCAATCCGGCACGGCGATGCTCGCGCAAGCAAACGCGATCCCGCAAACGGTGCTCCGACTGCTCCAGCAATAACTCTCAACAGCGGCGCGTCCGGCCAGCCTTTCTGCCGGGCGCGCTCGGAATGCAGGACGCATCCTTTGAATTCTTTGCCTTCAGCCAGGTGGTTAGCCGGCCTCGGTGAAGAGTTCAGAGGATGCGCTGTTTCATTGGCTACACGTTGGTTTCATTTCTATGTCTTCTCTTAATAAACCCCTCACGCAGGATAATTCTTTGCCGCTCAATATCCTGATATCCGGCACAAACTTTTGGAACCCCGGGGACGACTTTGTCCGAGACGGAGTAGCGCATGTCCTGCGGGAATTATTTCCCGGGCGGCTGCTGAACTTATTTTTTTACAATTTTAATGCGGACTTCTTTCCGCAATCGAAATTCAGCGGCATCGCCAATTGTGTGTCAGCGGGTGATTTGGAGAAATGTCGCGATTCAGTTGATGCCATCGTCATCGCCGGCCTTTCCGCCGGGGAAGAGATCAAAGATTTATATAAATGGATTCTCGAAAATGGCCTCGAGGATCGTGTTTACCTCATCGGGGCTGGTTATGAAAATCAATACGTCGAGCAACATATTACGACTGAGCCCGAAGCAACCATTTTTCAAAACGCGCGGGTCATCATTGGTCGCACGGCGAAAGCGCCTGAATTTATGCGCAGCCTGCCGGCAAGTTACGTGCACTTGAATTGCCCCGCGTTGCTTTCAGTGCCGGCGGTCAAGGAAGTGCCCGCTGGAAAAAAAATCGAGCGAATCGGGTTTTCCATCCAACTCCCACATGGAAAAGGAATTATCAATCAAAGCTGTGATCAGGAGCCGTTTGAATTGGCTTGTGCCTGCCTTGAGGAACTCGCCAGGCAATATCAGGTCGAGCTGATTGCGCATCACAAATCCGAGTATTTCTACTTTTTGAATCGGCTCCGAGGTTCGAATATTCCTGTAATCTTCTCCTCGTTTTATCAGGACCTTTTCGAGATTTATCCGCGTTACGATCTCGTGATTACAACGCGCCTCCATGCAAGTCTTTTTGCAAATGGTCATGGCATTCCGGGAATAATCATCAATGACACGGACCGCCATACGCACACGTTGCAGGGCTTTCCTCATTCGGTTTGGGTCAATACCAAAGCAGGCTTTGATGCGGCCTTCACGAAGTTCTCCCGGGCAGATCTGAATGTCATTGCGGCGGAGGCTCGGGCGTTCAAATCAGGTTTGACCGCTAAATATCTGGAAGTCTTGCAGCCTGTGTTCGAGCCGTCGAAGGCCATTCATTATCAATTCGATTCGGAACAGAAGGAACAAGCGCTTGTGCGCAGCCTCGTCAGGCCGGGAATGACTGTAATCGATGCAGGAGCAAACATTGGCAAATACACGAAGCTCTTCAGTCTGCTGGCCGGGCCAGCCGGAAAAGTGTTCGCGTTCGAACCAAGCCCGAATTCGCATGCCCGCCTCGCTGAACTCGTCAAGGCCGACAAATTGGAAAATGTGACGCTGCTCAATAGCGCCCTGACGCATCAACCCGGAACAGTCATGCTCCATCAATTTCCGGAAGAATATTGCTCGTGGAATAGCCTCGGTCGGCCGCAAATGCCCGACCCCAAAGATGGCTCTCGCCTCGTGCCAATAATTAATTCGGCCCAAGTCCCGGCCACGAGCTTGGACGAGTTTTGTCGCGAGCGCCACATCACCGAAATTGATTATCTCAAGTTGGATGTCGAAGGCGCGGAGATTCTGGCCTTGCAAGGCGCGCGCGATCTGCTCGCGGCCAAGGCCATCAAGCATCTGCAATTTGAAATTTCAAAAAACATGCTGGACGGCCTTAACACCACCGCTCGGCGCATCTTCGATTTCTTGAGTGAATGGGGCTATTCATGCCACGCCATCACGCCTGAAGGGAGGATTGGTGAACTCGTGGGCGACTCCTCCGCCTTCTACGAAAATTACATTGCGCTGCCTGAACCGAGCTCGGGACACACTGAAATGTTCATGACAGGCTCAATTGCCGCGATGGCGCAGGTAAACTCATCCCCAAATCCATTCAATGACTCGCCGGCAGAGTCGCCAGCAACGAACTACGAATCCATTCGCGCTCAAGTCGAGGCCGTGCCGGGCTTTTTGTGTCCCGGTCAGGAAGAATATCTCTTCAACAAAGTGAGATCACTGCCCGAGAACGCTATTATTGTTGAGATTGGCTCCTTCAAAGGGCGCTCCACCGTCGCCATGGGTTTGGCCTGTGTCGGAACTCGGCGCCGCATCTTCTGCATCGACACCTGGGACCGCGAGGACTGGGAAGGCACGTCGAAACATTTTCCAGCCGAGGGCACATTTGCTGTTTGGCAGAAAAACGTCCGCGACAACAATCTCTCGGACTATGTCACTCCGCTTCAGGGCCGTTCGCATAATATTCTATCCCGCTGGGATGAACTCAGCGGCGGCAAGGAGATCGATTTTATATTTATCGATGGCTCCCATGAATTGGCTGAAGTACATCGCGATTTTGATTTGGCCTACCCACTTGTCAAACCAGGCGGCTGGCTCGCTCTACACGATGTGGTTGCGGAGTGGCCGGGCCCATTGCAAGTCTGGAAGGACACCGCCTCCGTGCAGTTGGAGAACCACGAAATTTGCTCCACGATCGCTTGCGGCCAAAAGCCCTCTGTTCGCTTGCAGAAGCAACTCCCGATTCATTTCTTCACCATCGTGCTCAATGGCAAGCCCTTCATCGAGCACCACATTTATGCACTCCAGCAACTGACCATCCCATGGCATTGGCACATCATCGAAGGAGTTGCTGAGCTAAATCATGACACTGGCTGGAGTCGCGCCACTGGCGGCAAAATACCGAGCGAACTGCATCGAGACGGACTGAGCCTGGACGGAACCACAGAATATCTAAATGAGCTGGCCAGGCTCTATCCGCAACAGATCACGATCTATCGCAAACCGTTTGGCTGTTTCTGGGATGGCAAAATCGAAATGGTGAATGCACCCCTCCGCAATATCCATCAAGAATGCTTGCTCTGGCAAATCGACGCTGACGAACTGTGGACCGCGGAGCAAATTCAATTTGCGCACCGCCTCTTCCTCGCCCGGCCGGACAAGACCGCCGCCTATTATTACTGCCATTATTTTGTGGGCAAAGATCGCGTCATCACTACGCGCGATACTTACGGAAATAACTCATCTTACGAATGGCTCCGCACCTGGCGCTTTACTCCGGGTTGCCGCTGGACGTCCCACGAACCACCCCGGCTTTGCCAGGCGGAACCGGACGGCCAATTTATTGATGTAGCCTCCATAAATCCTTTTCTGCACAAAGAGACCGACGCGTTGGATCTGGTGTTTCAGCATTACGCTTACGCCACCGAGGCTCAGCTTCAGTTTAAGGAACAATATTATGGCTATCCAAACGCCGTCGCTGAATGGAAAAAGCTGCAAGCCGCCAAATTGCCCGCGCGCTTAAGTGACCATCTGACATGGGTCAAAGACGGTGCCATGGTCAACACAATCGCCTCCCAAGGCATCATTCCGCTCATTCCCGAAAAGTTCTTCACGCCCGACGTCGCCTCCGCTGCGCAGTCCAGGCACCAGCTTGCGCACAGCGTCAAAAAAATCCTTTTCGTGCGCCCGGATGCAATCGGCGATGCCGTGCTCGCGGCCTCGATGCTCGAGCCGCTTCGATTAAAATACACGGGCGCACAGATCGCCATCCTTTGCCAGGAGCACCTCGCTCAGTTCTGGGCCGCCAGTCCATGTGTCGATGTGATCATCGGAATAAACAAACAGCAGGCCCTTGCTGATAAAGCATATCGTGAGGCGATAAAAATCGAATTGCAGAAATGGTCGCCCGATCTGGTCCTGAATTCCGT
>DASWRJ010000400.1:0-5761 GCA_036403255.1 Verrucomicrobiia bacterium | reverse complement strand
CAGGAACCTCGCATGCCCGCTGACAAAGCGGCTTACCTCGGCGCGATCCGCAATAATTTGGTGCGGCTCTGGGAATTGACGAATACCAAATATGTTTTCGGGCTCGGCACTGGGTTCGTTGAACAACTCAATCAACAACTGGACCGCGCGCAACGCCGCTTTCGCGTCGCCGCTCTTTTCAACCTCGTCCCGAATCCTGCTGGAACCACCTATACCGCCGAAGCCAATCCGAACGGAATGTTTTCATTAATTGAATTCACCGGTGCCTTGCCGCGCGCCAAACTTTTCTCCCAATGGCAAATCAGCACCAACGACGCGGCCACGTTACGGGAGCTTTCCGGCTCGCCATTGATTACCCCGGAAGATTTATTGAACTCGAAAACTCTCGCCCAAAAAATCGCCGCTAAATCCGATCCGGTCTCCTCGTTCCTTAACGACAGCCTTGATGCAGAATCGAAATCTTTTTTCGCCTCGCCGCAATTTGCCACTGCTGACCCTGAGAAACTTCGCTCGATGCTGCGCGAGAATCTGAATCGGATCATGGCCACCCAACCCATTTACGATCCAAATCGCTTTTCCAAGGTGAGCTTGCGCTCCGAAATTTCCGAGATGCTCAAGGTAAATCCTCAGGGCCAGGAGCTTGCCACAGTGAACCGCCTGCTTTTGGAAGATGCTTATCCGGCGGAGCTTGCCAAAGCACCTCTCAACTTCGATCCACAAAAAACTGTGCTCGTCGCAAGTTCGATCCCTGCGCCTGCGAATCCAGGCCCGGGCGCGGCAGCCAATCCCGGTTCAGTCCAAATCACCAGCTACCAGCCCAAACACGTCATACTCCATTCAGATGCTCCGGCTGCCACCGTAATGCTCCTTAACGACAAATACGATGCCGGTTGGAAAGCAGAGATCGATGGCAAACCAGCCGAGATGATCAAGTGCAACTTTTTCATGCAGGGCCTTCAGCTTCCGCCCGGCGCTCACAATATCGTGCTTACCTTCAAGCCGCCGCAAAAGGGGCTGTATATCAGTTTGGTTGCATTGCTGATTGGCTTTGGCCTTTCCGGGATATTGGTTGCAGTGCGGCGTTCCAACAGCCGTCCTGAAACTACCCAGCCGCAACCAAAGCCCGTGCTGCAAAAGAAATAGATGGGCCACCAGGAAACATACTATCGAAACAACAAGGCTTATGCGGAATTCCTCGCTGGTTGGGATGCTGCCTTTTATTCCAAATACGCCCGCACCCTGGCGCCCGAAAAAACCGGTGGCCGCGTGCTTGATGTCGGCTGCGGGGTAGGGCAGGTGGTCAGTCAACTCACCGAAGGCGGGTGTGAAGCCTACGGTGTCGATGTCTCTGGACCGAACATTGAGCGCGCGCGCCAATTTTCCGAGCGCTGCCAGCTTTATGATGGAAAAAGACTGCCTTTCCCGGATCAGCACTTCAATACCGTTGGCGCTTTGAATGTGCTTGAACATGTCGATGAACCGGAAGATTTCCTGCGCGAACTCGTCCGCGTCACCGAATTGGGAGGGCGCGTGATTGTTTCCAGTCCGAATTTTTTTCGAGTATTCGGCTTTCGTGATTACCACCCCAAAATGCGCGGCGTTGGCAATAAGTGGCGCAACTGGAAACGCATCCGGGAAAAGCGGCGGCAAATGAAGCAAGCGCCTGAAAATGCGCGCTTCGATCGCATGCAACCGATTGTGAAGGAACCGTTCACACCCGATGACGACGCGATTGTAGCGACCAACCCATTTGACATGACTTTTTTCCTCGAGCGCTACGGCTGCAAAATTGAAAGCGTGGCCTGCACGGATCGTGACGTTGCAAAGCCTATTGATTTGGTGCTCAACCTCACGCCAGCGCGGTTCTTGATGTTCAACTCCTTCGTAGTAGCCAGGCGCGTCCGTTGATCGCTGGCGTCAGAGGCCCGTCGGATGATCCAAAAAAACCCACGGCACCTTGTACTTGGTGCTTAAATGTTGCGCCAGAGATTTGACTCCAAATGTCTCGGTCGCGTAATGGCCGCCATAGAGCACGTTAATTCCAAGCTCCTCGGCCAGGCCATAAGTCCAATGCGGTCCTTCCCCGGTAATAAACGTGTCCACGCCTTCGCTTGCGGCTAATTTAAGTTCGCTGCCCGCTCCTCCAGTGACGATGCCGATTCGCTGGCATATTTCCGGTCCGCCCGGCAGCAGAATGGGATGCCGGCCAGTGGCTTTGGCCAGGCGCTGACTCAATTCAGCACGACTCATTTTGGTTCGGCTCTGTAAACCGAGATGAAATCCGTGCTCGAAGAAAAATGGAGTGAGTTTCGCGAGTCCAAGGCTCTTAGCGAGCTGCGCGTTATTGCCGAGCTTTGGATGAGCATCCAACGGCAGGTGCGAACTATAAACCGCTAAATTATTGTCCAATAGCAGTCGCAGCAGTTCGAATTTCTTTCCTGTCCAGGGGTGCGTGGGACTCCAGAAAAGGCCGTGATGGACTAGGAGTAAATCGGCTTTGGCTCTGATGGCCAATTTCACGGTCGCCAAAGTTCCATCCACTGCGCTCGCGATCCTCTGGACGGTTCCATTATTTTCGGCCTGCAAGCCATTCACGGCCCCTTCGTAGTCTTTGATCTCGGCAGTGCGCAGGATGCGATCGCAATATTCGACGATGCTTTTTAGTGAGGCTTTGGCCATGGCATCAGTTTTGGCCAGGAGCGCTCAAATAGCAAACCTGAGGTTGCGCGGGGACAAGTCCGTAGACGCGGCGCTGTGGCGCTAAAAATCCTGGCGCGAATTATCCAGGATAATTGCCGGACAAATAATTCTCGAGCTGGTGGATGGCTGAGGATTGGACGGATATAGTCCAATTCACCAAGTCGCCGATGGAGACTATGCCGATGACTTTTTCACTCTCGAGCACTGGCAAGTGGCGCACCCGGTGATGAGTCATCAAGCGCATGCATTCTTCCACTGTGTCATCGGGCGTAGCCGTGATCACAGGTGTAGAAATGATTTCACTGACCGGTGTTTCTTTTGAGGATTTGCCTTTGAGAGCGACTTTGCGCGTGTAGTCGCGTTCCGAGACCAGGCCCAGAAGGCGCGATCCTGACATTACGAGTAGCGCGCCGACGTTCTTGTCCGCCATGAGTTGAATGGCGTCAAAGACAGTCGCATCGGGCCTAAGGGTCCAGATTTGGGACCCTTTTCTGGCGAGAACTTCTGTTAATGTTCCAGTTGCTGTCGTCATTGTTGCTCCTTTTGTTTGGCCCAGCCTAACGGCCTAAGCCTGCTTTCCATGCATGCCAAGCCGAGAGCTTCAAGACTGGCCTCGAAGCCAGATTGGCGGGTGAATTTAGTCGATCAGGCCCGAAATTCCAACGAAGGTCAAGCATTTCCTCGCAGGAAAAGCGGCAAAAATTGCAATCTCAAGTTGCGAAGGCAGTTGGCCGTATTATGTTGGGGGGAAATGGGATGGCAGGAAATAACTGCACTAATCATTGTGGCGAGCACTGCCGCGGCTTTTTTGTGGATGAAAGTGCGTCCGCGCAAGGCTGGGTTGCCGTGCGCAAGTCATTGTGGCTGTTCCGCTCTTGACCAACCGCGCGAGCGGGCTTCCATTATATTACGCGCAAGGAAGGGCGAACGCGCAACGCTCACGGTAAAAATAAAATAAGAGATGCTTGCACAAATTTGCAACGTGAGATACTCTTTGGAACCAATTCGCCATGTGCAAAGTTAATTCTTCGCTCTATTACGTCTCGAAGTCTGCGACCCGGCAGATGGGCGCAGGCGAGACCCACTGGATCCCAAACACGGATGTTTATGTGTCAGAAGGGAATTTGGTTATCAAAGTGGAATTGGCCGGGATGAGGCGAGAAGACCTCGAACTCACGGTCGAAGGAAATCGGCTCATGATTAGCGGCCAGCGTCCGGATGACAGCCGAAATGCGAAGTGCAAATTTTTGGTGATGGAAATTAATTATGGCCCTTTTGAGTGCGTGATTGAAATACCACCGGGCTACGAATTAACCCAAGCCAAGGCGCAGTACCAGAATGGTTTTCTCCGTGTAGAAGTTCCCCAAACCACCCGGTCGACCAAGAGCATCCTCGTTTCCATTTCCGAAGAAAAGTAGCACGATAAACTTTTCGTGCTTTTCGGGGCATCCAGTGTCAAACTGACGAGACGATGACCTCGCCGGATACAGAATTTATCAGGATCATGGGTGCCGATGCACCCGGAACGGAGAGTACCCTGCCTCGCTCGGCTCCGCCGAATAAAGCTCTGCCCACGGTTCTCCCGATTCTCGGCCTTTCAGACATTGTCATTTTCCCCGGGATGGTAGCGCCTTTGCTTGTCGATACCGCCCAAAGCATCAGGCTGATTGATGACGTGGTCGAAGGCGATCGGTTGCTCGGCCTAGTTCTGCAAAAGCGGCCCGACATCGATTCACCGTTACCCGAAGATTTATGGGAGCACGGTTGCGCCGGGCGCGTGCTCAAGATGTTGAAATTTCCAGACAACACTGTCCGTGTCCTGGTCGAGGGGCTTTGGCGAATCCAGATTACCGAATACGAAACGCAGACGCCTTATTTGCGCGCCAAAATAGACGTGCTCAAAGACGCCGCCGAGGATTCCGTCGAGATGAGCGCGCTGGCGCGCAACGCGCAGCGTCTCTTTCAGGAGATTATCAAGCTCACGCCGGCCCTTTCCGATCAGGTGAAGATCGCCGCCATTAATACGGAAGCCTCCGGCGCGCTCACGGATTTGATTGCCGCCAATTTGAACCTCAGCCTCGAGGACCGGCAGAAGCTGCTGGAGCTCACCAGCGTGCGCGAGCGCCTGGAACGGTTGCGTCCCCTGATGGAGCGGGAGCTTGAGGTGCTGACGTTAAGCACAAAAATTCAAAACGATGTCACGGCCACCATGGCCAAAAGCCAGCGCGATTTCTTCCTGCGCGAGCAAATCCGGGCCATTCAACGGGAGTTGGGTGAAGCCGACCCGACGGTGATGGAAGCCAATGCCTTGCGCGAGCAAGTTGAGCAAAATGGATTGCCCGAGGAAGTTAAGAAAATTGCTTTCAAGGAACTCGAACGCCTGCAGCAGATGTCTCCTGCCGTCGCCGAGTACGCGATCACGCGCAATTATTTGGATTGGCTGATTAGCCTGCCGTGGAACAAAACGACAAAGGACACCCTTGATTTAAAAGCCGCCGAGAAGATTTTGAACGACCAGCATTTTGGTCTCGAGAAAATCAAGGAACGGCTCCTGGATTATATTGCGGTCATCAAATTGAAGCAGAATTTAAAGGGGCCGATCTTGTGCCTGGTTGGTCCTCCAGGAGTGGGCAAGACGTCGCTCGGAAAAAGTGTGGCCGATGCCCTGGGCCGAAAATTTGTGCGGATTGCCCTGGGCGGTTTGCGGGATGAAGCCGAGATTCGCGGCCATCGCCGGACCTATGTCGGCGCGATGCCCGGGCGCATCATTCAGAGTTTGCGCCGGGCCGAAAGCCGCAACCCTGTCATTCTCCTGGACGAAGTGGACAAGGTCGGCTCCGATTTTCGAGGCGATCCAGCCTCAGCTCTTTTGGAAGTGCTCGATCCCCAGCAGAACAACACCTTTACCGACCATTATTTGGATGTGGCGTTTGATCTGTCTCAGGTTCTCTTTATCACTACCGCCAATTGGCTTGATCCGATACATCCGGCGTTGCGCGATCGCATGGAAGTCATTACTTTGCCGAGTTACACAGCCCAGGAGAAATTGGAAATTGCCAAG
>DASWRJ010000399.1:0-10041 GCA_036403255.1 Verrucomicrobiia bacterium | reverse complement strand
CATGTTCATGCACGTGCCACTTTTTTAGATGAGGGAACGATACAAAAGCGGGAAGGCCATGCGAGATAAATTTTAGAGCCCGCGAATCTCGCCGCGCCCGATGGCCCAGAGCCAATCCAGCAAAACCCAAATTATTTAGAGCCGCGCGGCGGATTAGGCGCTGGGAGCGGAAGCGTATCGCCATCCGAATTGGGTTGGTAGAGGCCCGGGCCGAGATTGCGGAGGGGGTCCTTTTTCGCTTTGCTGTGGCAGCTTCGCAGCCAAACGCCCATCGCAATAATCAGCACAACCGCAAGGACCGCACCGGTGACAATTCGCCAGTTGAGCTTGGACAGTTGCAACGTGACCCAATCCACAATCGTATTCGGTTTCTGGACGAGCGGCGGGGGATCGCGAAATTTGGGGCTCTTGTCGAGTTCAGTCTCCAGTTCCGCTGTGATGCGATTAACATCAAGCTTCAATGCCTTGGCGTACGTACGGATAAAGCCGCGAATATAGACAGGGGCCGAAAAGCTGTCGTAATCGCCGTCTTCCAGGGCCCGGATGTGGTCGGTTTTGATTTTTGTAATCTCCGCGACCTGATAAATATTTAGATTTTGCTCTTCGCGGGCCGTGCGAAGTTGTTCTGCAACCGTAGGCATTGGAAAGAGAAGTAACTGATTGGGCGCAGGCATGGCAACCCTGAACCTCTGCGCAAGCTCGAAAATGCCGCATTGCATGGCACATCAAATTTTGGCATTCTGGTTCATAGCCCGAATTGTATGGCGTACGCAGTATTGCAAAAGGACTTGGTTGCACCCGATCTGGAAGCTTTGAAAAGGGCCAGCCGTGTCCTCCCTGGTTTGCAGGCGATGGACGCAAAATTACTCTTCCAGCAGGTTTACGGCGTTCTGATCAAAGGACTGGAATACATGGACGCAAACGCATTTCATGAAGCATTGGCGGGCGAGGGGATCGATGCAGTCGTCTTGGATGAAACGCATCTACCCACCGTGCCCATCGCAAAGATCATACGCCAAATCGAGTTCTTGCCTGCGCAGTTAAACATGCATGATCCAATGGGCAGGGTGTATGGATTGCCGTGGCAGGATATTATGTTTGTTGCCGCGGGGAAGGTGCGAATGCAGGAATTCAGGCGTGGGAAAAGCGGTTTTGAAGAGCCCCAAGCCTTTGGGTCAGGCATTACCGTCGAATCCCTGACAGAGCAACGACCGAAGGAGCAGTCACAATATCATTCGTTGCTGGAAATATTTCTGATTGGCGGAATTTTGCGCTACAGCATCGACGCGCATCAATTTTCCTTCCCGGCGGCTGGCTCTAAATATTCGGATAACGCACAACAGAATCTGGCGGTGCTCCTTAAGGACCTGTTGGAGTTTGCGCCGCATGCGGGCTTGAATCGCGGAGCCTGCCTCTTAACCCAAAATGTTGATGAGCTGTTTTGCTATCCCAGCAAAGCAAACTTTCATGAAGAGCTGGTTTGGATGCTTTGGAGGATCGGACAGGCACGCTCTGGACCGATTACCGCATAGTAAGCCCGTTACCAAATTAACCGGGCGGCCAAGCGAGGTTACGTCCGCCCAGAATATGGCAGTGCAGATGCGGCACCGATTCCCCGGCATCTCTGCCATTATTGATGACCAGCCGGTATCCGGTTGCTTTCAGACCAAGTGTTTCCGCGACCTGCGCAGCTTTCAAAAGCAGATGACCCAAAACTTGATGATCGGCAGGAGCAGCTTCGGCCAGGCGCGGGATTGCCTTTTTTGGCACGATCAGCACATGGACGGGAGCGGCAGGTTTGATGTCCTGAAACGCAAGGACAAGATCGTCTTCAAAAACTATTTTGGCCGGGATCTCGCGAGAGATGATTTTTTCAAAGAGTGTTTTACCCATAGCAGTGGCTTTGAGTTTTGCAGACCGTTCACCGCTAATATACCACCAAGGCGCAGGCTGGCTGGATCTTTTCTGATTCCATGCAAGTTCGAATATATCGGATGATTTGGTCGCTCAGGTCCTGGCAGCGGCCACTCCATCTTTTGGCGCCCAGCAAGTGCTTCACGCAGGGGCGCAGCCCCTGGTAGCGGAGCAACTTCGGGGATTGGCAGAGGCTTAAGCGAAGTTCCTGACGCAAGCGGTGGAAGAACATCATTTCAAAGCCGGGCCCGGTTTCAGAAGCGATTTCACGCAAATTCGAATCCAGAATGGGTGCTTTGAGCTTCTGCGAAAAATCGGTTTTGATGTCAAAACCGAGTTTACTCAACGTGCTCTCGAGAGCGCCCGCAAATTCACCAACGGTAACGGTCGTGCGCCCCAATTCCTCCTTAAAAAAGTGAAGGACAGCGCCGGCCGCATTTTTCAGAATTTCCTGATCCAGCATACCGACGGCTTCGCCGATAATATCGAGCGCAAATTGGTCGGCAGCAAACGGCAGGTTATCGCCGTTGCGGTGTTTAAATACCAGGCAATCGGGCCGTAAGAGTATCATGTTTTTTCTCCAGTTTTTTGACTTCCTGTACGAAGTCAGTGGCTTCCTCGAAACGACGATAAACGCTGGCGTAACGGACAAAAGCAATTGGATCCAGCCCACGCAAACCTGTCACGACACGTTCACCAATTGCCTGGAACGGCAGTTCGCGATCAAATTGGCTGGTGAGTTCATCCACTAGATGCTCGACGAGATCATCGATTTGCTCGGGACTGACCGGCCGCTTTTGGCAGGCTTTTTCGATACTCGCGCGCAACTTTTCTTTGGAAAATTCCTCTCGCCGTCCGTCGCGCTTTAGCACGACCAGCCTGGGTCGCTCGACCTGTTCATAAGTGGTGAAGCGATGGCCGCACTTCTCACACTCCCTACGGCGACGGATTGTAGCGCCTTCCCGTGACGAACGGGAATCAATCACCTTATCCTCTTGACCGCCACATTTCGGACAGCGCATGCGTAAACCACATCTAAATGTGGTCCTTCATTAACTAACATACGAGATGTTGTGGCGTCAAGGAATCTCCTTAGCTTGCTTCGCGGCCAGTTTTTTGGCTAAACGCAGTGCGGCGAGCATGCTGGAAGGGTTGGCCGCGTCTTTTCCGGCGATTGCAAAGGCAGTTCCATGGTCGGGGGAGGTACGTATGAAGGGAAGACCCAAGGTCCAATTTACGCCTGAATCAAAGGCGATCATCTTCAACGGAGCAAGCCCCTGGTCGTGGTACATGGCTACAACCACGTCGAAATCACCACGCAACGCGAAGTGGAACAGCGTATCCGCCGGAAATGGCCCTTCGATTTGCCCGCCCCTCTTCAGTCGCACTTCTCGAATGGCCGGTGCGATCACATCTATCTCTTCCGTACCCATATTTCCACCTTCACCTGCATGTGGATTCAAACCGCAAACACCGATGCGCGCTTGGGTCAAATCAAGGTCCCGACAAGCTTGGATGGAGCGTTCGATGGCCAGTTTGACTTTTTCCGTTGTAAGCTGCCCAGGCACAGACTTGAGCGGAAGATGGGTGGTGGCGAGGGAGACCCGAAGCCAGCGGCCGCGCTCATCCGTTCCCAGCAGCATCATTATCGTTTGCTTAGTGCCAGCGATTTGCGAAAGCAACTCCGTTTGGCCAACGAATGGCACACCTGCGCGAATAATGGCTTCTTTGCTGACTGGCGCGGTAATTACAGCATCGGTCTCACCACGCAAACACCGCTGTGCAGCCTCGCGAAGAGCGGCCACTGCGGCTTGCGCCGATTCTGGAGAGCCTGGTTCAAGCTTAGACCCCAGCGGCGGGCCTGGCGAATAGGTAAAAACGCGGCCAGGGGCCTGGTAGCCGGTGAATGGTTGGAGCGCAACAGGTGAATTGAGACTGCGATGGCATGCTTCCAGCCATGCACTGTCGCCGATGAGGAGGTATTTCGTGTTATCGGCAGAGAGTTCGGCTGCGAGCGCTTTAAGAGTGACTTCCGGGCCTATCCCGGTGACATCACCCAGGGTTATGGCGAGCCAGCCTTTCATATTTTCGGCGGCAGAAGTGAATAAAAGAGCGCCTAGTATGGATATTCGATCAGCGACTTGGTTTTAAGTCGATCGATCCATTTTTTATAAAGCCGATTATGCTCCTGCACGAGCAAATCCTTCTCGATTTGTTCGCGGACTTCGGGCAGAGGCTTAATGCGCGCAACTTGCTTGTTCTCGACGAGCATGAGGTAAAACTCCACCGGCTCCGGCAACGTTGGATCTCCCGGCTGTTTGCGAAAATCCTTTTCCTGCACAAAAGCATCTTTGTCGGAATAATTTCGTGCGAGGACGATTTGTCCTTCAGGGGCATACTGATAAATCCAGTAACCGCTCTGCCCGGCCTGGCGAGCAATAGCGATAAGCGGGCTGCGTTGACCGGAGTTCATGCCAAAAGCGATATCAGACAGGCCTTTATTAAGCACGGTGCGCTCAATCCAACCCCAATCGCCGCCATCCTTGCGCTGAGAGCCGGCCGAATAAACAGATGCCATTTCGGCGAAACTTGCACCTTGTTCAATCTTGCTTTGGATTTCGGAAGCGAGCTTTTTGACCTCCTGCATGGACTCATCGCCGTTTCGCTTCAGGACGATTGTGCGCAGCTTGATTTGCTCGCCCAATTTGTAGTTGTTGAGGTTAGTGACGTAATAACTCTCAATTTTTTGCGGGGAGATGAGCACTGCGGCGCTTATGTTTTTGTGCCTCATTTCCTCGATGATGATATTGTCGCGAATACGATGGCGGTAGGTTTCGATGGTAATTCCTTCCTGCTCCTTGAGCGTCTTGGTCATGTTCGCACGGTCCCTGAATTGCACGCGGATCTGCTCACGGATGCGATCCTCGATGATACTTTCTGGAAGAGAAAAGCCACTCCGCTTGAAATCGTCCAGAATAAGTTGGTTCTCCACCAATTGAGTCAGCCCGTCTTTGAAAATCTCGCCTTCGGCTTTTTCGGCTTCGCGCGGATTGTTGCGATGCACTTCCTGAATGCGAACCAAAGCTTGCAGGATGTATTGATAAACCTGGTCCCGCGTGATGATGGCTTCGTTCACAATCGCCGAAATAGAATCGACGTTGATAATTTCCGCCCGGAGTGGAGCGCTTGCCACTGTGAGCAGAATCAATATGAGCCACAAATTCTTCATTACTTTTAAACGCATAAATGCTAGGCCAGCGACAAAGAGCGGTCAAGCAAAGGCGCGCGCCGGAATGTTTTGGCAGCAAAGATTAACGCCAAATGAGAAAACCTTATTGCGCCAATGGTGCCTCAGGCGGGCGGAAATCAGGCCTTAATTTCGGCAAACAAATTGTGATCTGGCCATTTAGCAACCGAGTCAGCAGCGCGATGCATGGCGCCATCGATAGCGGAATCGGGCAGAGATTTGTCTTCACTGCGCTGGTTGAAGAGGGCAGCCCAGCTCAGGCCATCCCAGCGCCGAACCAGCAGCGTCGAGGTGCCAGGCAGGCTGCCATTATGCCAGTAATTGGCTTTTCCGGCGCGTCCCACTGGTCGCACATTCCAGCCGCACGCATAATAGGTCGGCATCGGGTTGCCTTCGTTATCACGCGCGACGGGTGGCTCAGGGCGCGCATACATCGTTTGAAAGCTGGAGGACCGGAGCAGCGGACTGCTCGCCGCATCATCCAGCGCTGCGGCGAAGCGCGCCAAATCCACAGCCGAAGCAATCCAGGCACCGTGCGCGTCCATGGCTTCCAGATGAAAGCCACCGTAAGGCCAGGGCACCGTCGAGTTATCAAAAACGCTCCGCGTCGTGGAATCGTCTGGTGTGTAGTATTTCACCTCCCCTGCAATCGATTGGCGCGATTGTCCGATGCGCATCCGGCGAATACCCACTGGGGCAAGGACATGTTGCCGAACATAATCTTCGTAGGATTGGCCAGATACCTTTTCGATGATGCGGCCGAGCACATCATAGCCAAAATTTGAGTATGCATAGCGCGTGCCCGGATCGAAATCGAGTGGTTCGCCCAGCATATAGCAGATGATGTCTTTGGCACTTGGTGGCGATGGAATGCCGAGTTTCTCTGAGATTGTTTTGCACCGGAACATGGGGTCATAACTCTTATCCCGATCCCAACCACCGGTGTGTTGCAGTAAATGCCGCACGGTGATTTTTGCGATGCGCTCATCGCTCGCGTTCATTCCGGATTGGCAAAGGTTTTTGGGCAGCAGCGCGAACGCCGGCACTTCCAGATTCAGTTTACCTTTTTCGACGAGTTGCAGGATAGCCACCGCAGTGAATGGCTTGGAGATACTGGCGATGCGGAAGAGCGATTCAGGCTTAACAAATTCGTGTTTGTCGCGGTCGGCCCAGTAATAGCCTTTGGCATATACGAGTTTGCGATCTTTAACCACGGCCAATGCGCCACCGGGTGTTTTCCGCGGGCCCATGAAAGCATACATCTCGCGATCAAAGGCTTCTTCAATGCTGACGCGGGACGACGACGCGGAGAATGCGCGTCCAACCGAGAAAGAGAAAATGCCTGCCGTAGTGGAGCTGAGGAATTTACGCCGATTAACCGCGCGAAGGCAGGTATGATTAGCAGTTGTTTTCATCTAAGAAATTTCAAGTTATTGTGGCTGGTGCCAGTGGAGATGATTCTCCAGGAAATCAAAGGAAGCTTTGCCGTTGATGGTATGAGGCCCGTTGAAGAACTCGATGCCAGTGCGGTCTCCGAGTCCAAGCCGATCGTAGAGGCGGCGGACTTTGGCATATTCGTAAGCGACCCATTCATCAGGCGCGACACCGTCCGAATGCCCGCGCTCGACCATGAACGGTCGCGGGGCAATCAACGCGGCCATTTCTGCGTAATTAAAAGTATGACCGAGGTCCCACTCGGGCATTTCATACTCCATGGTGAACATGTAACTGTATGTGGAATCCACGGTGGCATTTTTCTTCACCCACTCGTTAAAATCACCTGAGCAGATCGAGAGCGCGTAATGATCGAGTAAAGCTGGCACACGCATCGCCGTCTTTCCGCCATACGAGAGCCCGTAAAAACCGATGCGTTGCGGATCCACAAATGGCTGTGCCGACAGCCACTCAAGAATGCGACCATGCTGCGCGACGATAAACGAGAAGAGCGACAGCTTGATAGGATTGGCCTTGCGCTGAAGCACACGAAAGCTGTCATGACCCCGGTAAGGATTATGCGGCGCGAACACAATGAACCCGCGCTCAGCCAGTCGAGCGGAGAAACCTTTGTAGGGGCCATAACCGGACGCTTTTGGATCGGTTGTTATGGTGTCGGCAGGCAATCCTTCCAAGCCATGCTGGCAAACGACCACGGGGCGGCGCTCGCCCGGTTTTATATCCTTTGGCAACAGCAAAACTCCCCACGCGAATACATCTGGCAAGACATCGAGTACCACATCGTAGCCAGTCCATTTTGGTTCGTCATAAATCTTGCGGCTACGCGCGTTCAGCGGCATGTCCGATTTAGGCAAGCTCCCAAGAACTTCAGTGTTAAAATATTCTTTCAATTGCGGAATGCTGGATTCGTAGGCCCCGACTGAATCCATTTTTAATTTTTTCCAAACTGCATCCTCACGTCCACGCTCGGCATAGCGCAGGAGGTTCTGAGTAAAGTCAGTTAATTCCTGAACCTGCCGCTTCTGTCGGTCTTCCGGATTCCAATTGGCACCCGCAGATTTTGAAATGGATGTTGGCGCGGCTAGCTGGTTCAATTGAACGCCCAAACTATTTAAAAGGGTGATTAAAGCAGAGACGGAGCCGGGCCCAACGGAGCGGCCTTCATTCCCATAAACCAATTCCATTTTTTCGCGAAACGGGCCAGCCAATGAACGCGCGCGGTTAAACTCCGTTTCAGCCGACTCTAAATCGGGCGAGGAGATTTTCCCGGGCGCAGCCCCCGCACGGCCATCAGAAACTGCGGGTGGTCCGGCAACTGAAGCGACTTCGCTTTTTTCGATGATTAAATTCCGAGGCGCAATCATCGAAGCAATCTCAGCATCTCCAAATTCGTGAAGCAGAGAAAAGACATTGCGGTAGATCGGTTCAGCCCAAAGACGCTGGCGATTATCGAAATAGCCGCTTACCAAAACGGAACGAATACGCGGATCCAGGGCCGCGGAGTAAAAAGCGAGCAAGCCGCCTTCGCCATACCCAATGACACCAATTGGCAGTCCGGCGGCAGGGGAATCCGCTGGAGCAGAACTGGCGAAATAATCGACGGCAGCCAAAATCTTTTGCACCTCGTAGCCGATGATGTGTCTGCCCAATTCGTAAGCCTGGCGGTAAATCCACTCCCGGTGCGGTTGATTTGTGAAGCGATGGAGGCGTTCGTTGCCGGACCAGGTCGCTGCGCGATTAACTAGCGTGAGCACCAGGACTTCGCAGCCGTTTTCTGCGAGTACTTTGGGGAATTGAGCATCCGGCGCAACGCCGGGTGCCAGGCCTGCCAGCGTCTCCGGTATTTGGTCGGCGTCCGGCACAGCTACAATTCGGGCCAGAATTTTACCTTTTGGCTTCAGCAGGAGGCCCTCGCCATGCAAGCCTTCGAGAGCGGGCCAGCGCACAGCATAAACATCGAATTTATCAGATCCGCCCAGCCGCGCAGGAGAACCGCTTGTCTCCAGATATTCCAGCCACGGTGCTTTTACGCGGGGGTCCACCGCGCCAATAATCGTGCGCAGCCGCTCGCGATTAGGTTGGATCGAGTTTTCGTATGCCTCCGGCGAGGAGAAATCGCGCTTCCAGAGCGACGGTCGCAACCCTACTGATCGCTCCGTCGCCTGCATGAGGTAACGGTCAATACCTGCGACCATTTCGGCGGAAAGATCTTTCGATGATTCGAGCAGCTTAGTCTCGGGGAGCGAAACAGGTTCGGCGGCACCGATTGCAAGAGGGAGCGCCAGCAAAAGGAGTTGGCCCAGAAATCTGCGCATGCCTGCGAGTTTTCAAAACGGCAACAGCGGTGTCGAGTTGTTTCTCCGCCCAAGAATGCTCAACCTCGCTTATCGTCTTGGTCCAGCGGCGGCTATCGATAGCCGAGGAGTGCTTTCCAGGAGCGTGACAACGGTCTTTCACGATGCTCTTCGCTTCCAGCGCGCCTGGCAGGTCTATCCTTCCGGAGTCGAATGATGAGATACACAACGATAGCGATGTTCAAAATGGTCACGATCGCTTTGAGGGCATTAAGATGTCGGAAGAGTTCGTAAAATTCCAACGGAAGGAATGAGGCCGTGACAATCAGCGTGACGTACTCAGCCCAGCGTTTCTGGTTGAGAAGACCAACTCCTTCCACGCAAAAGATCGCCCCATACAACATTGTTCCAAAGCAGAGCAGGGAAAGTTTCGGATATTTCGGATATATATCCACGATTTTTCCAACCACCGCCTGAAAATACCGGCTGCCTGGATCAACATTTAATCTCTCGATAAGGGGAATGAGCGTATTCTGCCAATCACCGCGAAGATATTTAAATGCGCCCAGAGCCAGCCCGATCAGCAGCACGCCTTTTACCAACCGAAACCATCCGATTAATTTTATGGCCCGAGGATTGTGCTCTCTCACTCAGCACCTTAGGCGGCGTGTGGCGTGGAATCCAGTCCCGGACGTGGAGGGTATTACCCGCAAGTAATTGCAGGATTCACCTGTTCTCGTTGCAGACGTGCGAGACAAAGTTGGATCGCTTTGTTACCGTTTGACCGTGCAAAAAAACCGGCTTGAGGCATTCAGTGATGGGGTGCTCGCGATCATTATCACAATCATGGTTTTAGAGCTAAAGGTGCCGGACGGGGTGGGACTGGAAGCTTTAAAGCCCAAGGCTCCCGTTTTTCTCAGTTATTTGCTGAGTTTCATTTATGTTGGGATTTATTGGAACAACCATCATCACATGTTTCACTCGACGCGACTTGTGACGGGCGGCATTCTCTGGGCGAACCTGCATTTGCTGTTTTGGCTCTCACTTTTTCCATTCACAACAGCATGGGTGGGAGAGAATCATTTGGCAGCCACTCCCACGGCCGTTTATGGCTTTGTCCTGCTCATGGCA
>DASWRJ010000398.1:0-7209 GCA_036403255.1 Verrucomicrobiia bacterium | reverse complement strand
GCTGCCAGGTGCGCCTCAGCCAGATCGAGATACTCATTATATAATGGTCGAAATTTTTTCTCCGCACCCGGCGACAGCAAGTCCGCTGGCGTCAACCCAATCTCGCTCAACCTTGTCTCCGGTATGTAGCACCTCCCCATTCGCAGATCGCCAGCAATGTCCCGCAAAATATTCACGAGCTGCAAACCTTTCCCAAACCGGATCGCGTTCCGCAAAAATGTCTCCTCATCCACGTTCGCTTTCGCGAAAAGGTGCGCCTGGCAAATCCTCGTCCAAAACTCGCCCACGCACCCGGCTACTCGATACGTGTAATCATCCAGCTCGGCATCCGTTTGCAGCGCCATTATCTTGTTCGCGTTCGCGCCTGCAAACCGCACCAGATCCAGTTCCTGCCCGCCCACAATCGTCAGTAAAACTTTCTGGATTAACTGCCGATCCACTTCATCGAAACTTGCCAGCACTTGCAGCGCTTCCTCCACTCGTTGCAATAAAATTTGTTCAGCATTTTTTTTATTGGATTCCGCGGTGGTTCTTTCCGTTGCAAACTTCGTCAAGTCCAGCCCTCCCGTGCCTCCTTGAATCCGTTCCGATAATCTTCGCAGCGCCTCCAGCCGATTAGCTACAGCCACGAGTTCGGTATCCGCGATGGTGTCCGTCGTCCGCGCCAGCAGATACGCCAGCCCGATCTGCCGCCGAATCGCTCCCGGCAAAACCCTCAACGTCAAATAAAACGACCGCGACACGTCCCGCAGCAGAGACGTCAGCAATTCTGGATCCGGCTGCGTCATTGCCGCCGCGCCAGCTTCGATGCTGTCCGGGATTGCGCCAGCGCCTTCGTCCAGCGCGCCAATTGCTTTCGCACCTGCCCCGCCGCGGGCGCTCCCGTCAGGTTCCGCGCGGCCAGGCTTTTTGTGACATTAAAAACCTCGACCGCATCCGGCCCGAATAGTTTTTCAATTTTATGCAGCTCCGCCGCCGTCAGCTCATTGATCTTCTTTCCCGCGCGCTCCGCAAATCCGACTACCTCGCCCACCGCATGATGCGCCGCGCGAAATGGCATCCCCTTCCGCACCAGGTAATCCGCCAGATCCGTCGCCAGCAGCGCCGGGTCGCCGCTCGCCTTCGCGCAAGCCGCCGCATTCACACTCGTATGCTCCAGCATCGCCGCCCCAATCCGCACCGTCGCGCGAATGGTATCCACTGTGTCGAAGAGCCGCTCCTTGTCCTCCTGCAAATCGCGGTTGTACGTCATGGGCAAACCCTTCAGCAACGTCAACAGCGCCATCAAATTCCCGATCACTCGCCCGCTTTTGCCGCGCGTCAATTCCGCGATGTCCGGGTTCTTCTTCTGCGGCATCAACGATGAACCCGTCGTGTAAGCATCCGCTATCTTGATGAAATTGAACTCACTCGAGGCCCACAAAATCATGTCCTCCGCCAGCCGCGACAAATGCACCGCCCCGAGCGCCGCCAGGCTGCAAAACTCGATCGCGAAATCACGATCGCTCACCGCATCCATCGAGTTTTGCGTCACACGCGGCCGCCCTTCCACATCCACAAACCCGAGCAACTGCGCAACATAATCCCTCTCCAGCGGCAGCGTCGATCCCGCAATCGCCCCGCTCCCGAGCGGGCACACATTCACCCGCACAAAACAATCCGCCAGCCGCTGCCGGTCGCGCTCCAGCATCTCCACATACGCCAGCACATGATGCGCAAAATAGACCGGCTGCGCCCGTTGCAAATGCGTGTAACCTGGAATGATCACCTCCGCGTTTCGCTCGCCCAAATCCACCAGCGCCTTCTGCAATCCAGTCAGCTCTCCATCCAGCGCGATGATCTCGTCCCGCAGCCACATCCGCATATCCAGCGCTACCTGATCATTTCGCGATCGCCCCGTGTGCAGCTTCGCTCCGGCGGGCACGCGCCGAGTCAGCTCCGCCTCGATGTTCATGTGCACATCCTCGAGCTCGGCTTTCCACTGGAATTTCCCGTCCGCAATCTCCTGCCCGATTTGCTCGAGCCCGCGTTGAATCGCTTTCTGCTCGGACGCTGACAAAATCCCAATCCGCTCCAGCATGCTCGCGTGCGCCAGCGATCCCAGAATATCATGCTCCCACAGCCGCCAATCAAATGAGATCGACTCCGTGAACCGCGCGACCTCCGCCGCTGGACCGCTCTCGAACCGCCCGCTCCGTGACACTGGCGCAGATTTTTTCATGGATGCATCACCACCCGAAATCTGCGCACCCGCCACCTAAAAGTCACGTCATAACTGCCGCCAGAAACGCTTCACTTATCTACCGTATTTCGTAAGTGGCTCCTGCCGATCAACAAAGCTGCTACCAACAAGACCTGGGATGGCAGCGGGCCTGGAGGTCCAACCGGTAAAAACATCAATGAACTTTAGTGTATGCATGAAAGAGTGATCGTTCGCCAAAAAATAATAAGCCAGTACTGCACTCGGGAACAAATCGGAAACTTGCTGGGATTGAACTGCGACAAACGCTGGAAAATCGCAGACCGACGTGCAAACACGGACATAATTGAAAGATGCCACGGTTGGATTATCAACTCTGGAATCCCAGAAGATGCCGCACTCGAAGCCCATTTGGAAGCGCTCCTGGGTAAATTGGCAAACTACTCCGATCAGATCATGAAACTTGCCGAACGTGACCTGCTGGAGTTTTCCTGCGTCATTTACACCGAGGTCCCAGCGCTCAACTTCAACAAAGTTGTCCTACAACGAATAACAGCGCTCGGGACGAGCGCCTCGACATAGCTTTGCATATTCATGGAGATGACCGAGTGAAGCCAATGGCTCCAAATTAACATTTCCCCTTCATTTTCTCCGTGTTATTTGGTTAACATTTTCCTGCTGAAAAGTTACATGAAAACTCTTGTAGCCATGCTCATCCGCCACAAGCCAATCTACCCGCAAACCATGCTGCCCAAGTCCGCGAAAAGCTTCGCCTCGAACTCGAAACGGCCCTGTTCCGATCATAAACCCAGAGCAAACCTCAGCCGTCTCTAGGCCGCGTGCCCCCACCCGAGAGTTTGTCCCTCTTCCATGAAAACTACTCCATCGAACAAAAAGAAGGGAACTCAATCTTATCGCCGCCCCCGCGTCGTTGCCACCCGGGGGCATGGCACCGACTTCCGCAAAGTCGTGGAAATGATCCAGATGGCCCGCAAGCGCGCGCTTCGGGCCGTCAACACCGAGTTGATCGATCTATATTGGAAAATCGGAGAATACATTCATAAACGGATTCATTCGGATGGCTGGGGCAAATCCACCGTCTTGGCGCTCGCCGAATTCATCCGTCGGCAGGAGCCGGGTGTCCGCGGTTTTTCGGCCCAGAATCTCTGGCGGATGCGCCAATTTTATGAGTCTTGGGGGGCTCACCCAAAACTCTCAACACTGTTGAGAGAATTGAGTTGGTCACACAACCTTCTCATTTTTAGTCGCTGCAAACGTGTTGAAGCTCGTGAATTTTACCTGCGGTTAGCCACTCAAAATCAGCTTTCCTTCCGCCAGCTTGAACGGCAGGTAGATGCCTGCCTCTTCGAGCGGGCCGTTCTTACCCCGCCAAAAGTCTCAGCAGTGATGAGACAATTGCATCCCGAAGCGGAGAACGTCTTTAAAGACCGCTACCTTCTCGACTTCCTCGACCTCCCCAAACGCTACTCTGAGAAACAATTGCAAAACGCGCTGCTTTCCAATCTCAAGCATTTCTTGATCGAACTCGGTCCGGATTTTTGCTTCGCTGGCGAGGAACTGCGTCTAGCCGTCGGCGGAAAAGACTTTTACCTCGACCTTCTCTTCTACCATCGTGGCCTTCGGTGCCTCGTCGCTTTTGACCTTAAGATTGAAAGCTTCCAACCCGAGCACCTGGGCAAAATGCAATTTTATCTCGAAGCCCTGGACCGCGATTTCAGGAAACCGCACGAACGCCCTTCCATCGGCGTCCTCCTCTGCGCAAGCAAAGACAGCGAAGTGGTCGAGTACGCTTTGAGCCGATCCGTCTCCCCGGCCTTGATTGCCGATTACCAAACCTTTCTCCCCGCCAAAAAACTCCTCCAGCGCAAGCTCCACGAGTTCTACCAACTCGCGGCTCCCAAATCTTCCGCGCGCTCCGCAAAACTCCAGCGCCACGCATAACAGCGGGCCTGCCGGAACTAAACACTGGGTCTCATTATGACTCGCGCCTGCGTCTTGGCGCACGGCGTAGTCCTCTGCCGCCTTTGCGCGAATCCCAATGATATGTCGTTCATAAAAAGCCAAAGCTACACCGGACGAAACATCATCTACGATTTGGGAGCTGGAAAAGGAAAACCTTAAGACGCGCTTCATCGAATCGCCGTGATTGCGTTTGCACTGAACCGGTCGCAAAATCCAAAAGTCCCGCAACAACTTCTCTTTGCTTTATGTGACTCGCCGTGAGGCCTGCGCTAAAAGCTTCATCACCCATAAGCCGCGTGTGCCTGCTTTCATCAAAGAAGAACGTGGCAGCAAGCTATTTCTCTTCGTTGCCTGATACTTCTGTTGCATTAAACTCCTCCTCTGCTCTTTCTGTGATTTATTGCGGCAATCCTTTCTAATTCACCAGAAGGCCTGCATCCCCAGCCTGCTTTTTCTGATTCCCAGCACCGCCAAATCTGTGATATAAACTTCTACACCACAAATGAAGTCCCTGCTCTCACCCTGGTTGCGCGGCTTCCTGATTTTGATTGGGTTAGCCGGGCCGTGGACCATGACGCTTTGCGGTGTCACCAATCTGGTTTGGTATCGCCTCGGCGAAAATGATCCCGGCGCAGCCTCCGGCCTCGCCATCACAAACTCAACTGTTGATTTGGCTGGCGGTAACCCCCTCACGGCGTTCAATAGCCCGCGTTACTCGAGCGCAGTCTTCCTCGGTCCGCCCGACGGTTTCAGGGGCTCGCTGGCAGTGAGTTTCAATGGCACCAATCAGTTTTTCAGCAATTCTGTGGTTTTAACAGGTACTGGGGGTTTCGTTCTGGAGGCTTGGGTGAAACCGAATACCACAACCAACTCTTTTGCCAATACCATTGCTTATAACGGTGGTTTCTTGAACGGCTATGGATTTTTTGGCAATACCCCCAATTACGCGGTTAAATTCAGCGGTAAAACCAATTTCACCCTCGGGCCCGCCGTGGCTGGAACCTGGGCGCATCTGGCGCTGGCCAGAGACGGCACTACTAAACTGTTCTTTAACGGCCTGCCCGTTGCCACCAACAATTCCTCTCCAGTGTTTCCTAATGGCGACTTCGAAGTGGGTCATGGCGTCGGTGACTTGCTGGCTGGATATTTCGATGGCGTCATAGACGAAGTGCGCGTCTTCACGTTTGCCCCCAGCCAGTTCGACTCCCGCGATTTGCTCATCAATCTGAAGCGCGTCACTACCTTGCCGGCAAGCGGCTTCACACTTAATGGCAATGTGAATCCCGCTGGCCTATCCACTACCGCATGGTTCGAGTTTGGCTCCACAACGAATTACGGCAACGTCACACCCGCTCAATCCTTCCCCGCCGGTTCGGGCACGACTGACTTCAGTCAGGCTGTTCCGGGTCTAATTGCCGGCGCGACCTACCAATTTCGTGCGGCGACTTCCAACCTTCTTGGCCTCGCGTTCGGAAACAATCAGAGCTTTACTGCCCCCAGGCTGGTTCTTCAGCGGCTCACAACTTTCGGCGGGGACGGCTGGCTCTTCCCCGGCGAGAACGGTTCCATTTATCTGGGATCCTCAAATAATGAGCGCGGTCTGGCATATGGCAATGGACATCTTTACCTCGTTTCCCACGCAAGCATCAATGGCACCGCCGCGAACATTCGAATCCTCGACCCCGCCACCGGTGCGGATTTGGGTGGATTGGATAACACGGGAATCAGCGGCGGCACTTTTGTCGTCAATAACATCGCCGTTAGTGCTGATGGTGTTATTTATGTGGCCAATCTGACTACTCAATCAACCACCACCCCTTATAAGATTTACGCCTGGACCAATGAAGCCGCTGTGCCCACCGTTGTTTACTCCGGCGACGCCGGGTTGCCTGGCTCCCGTGTCGGGGATGATCTGGCCATCGTTGGTAGCGGCAGTTCAACCTGGTTGGTCGCTGGCTACAACAACGTTCCCTCTGTTGCCGGAGATAACGGCTATGCCATTATCAATCCGTTGGCCGGAACCGCCACCGCCGTTATTTTCCCTACTCCACCCAACGCTGGTGATTTCCGTTTGGGCATCACTTTTTTTGATACCAATCGTGTCATGGGAACAGCCGGCAGTTCTTTGTATCGTTTCACAAGTTTTTCTGGAACCACTGGCACGCTAATCGCCAGCCCGCTTATTCCCGATCCTGCCGGAGCTTCAGCGGACCGCTTGCTCGCCTTCGCCGTTGTCGGTGGTTTGCCCTTGCTGGCCGTCCAGAACACATCTGATTCTCATGTCAGCCTCTACGATGTCAGCAACCCTGCCGTTCCAATCTGGTTGGCGAGCACTGAGAACACGGCGCAACTGCCATTAAATTCTAATGGCACCGGCGAACTCACTTGGGGTGACATTACAAGCAATACCGCAAAACTCTATGCCATGAGTTCCAATCAAGGTATTCAGGCATTTTTGGTCACCGTCGCTGCGTCGCGCCCCACACTTTCGTTGAGCCGTGTAGCTGGCACTGCCGTGCTTTCCTGGCCTGCCAATGCATTCGGTTTCGCCCTCGAAGCCGCCTCCAATTTGGCCTTATCCAGCGAATGGGCACCTGTTTTTCCTTCACCTGCTGTCGTAGGCACAAACTACTTTGTTACCAATTTCATAACTGGAGACGCAATGTTTTATCGCCTCAAGCAGTAGTCACTTTGCAGGAACATATCCGCCTCGTAAGATTCCTCCGCTATTCTTTGAGTTCTCTGTCATCTTTTGCGGCGATTCCCTTGTATTTTCTCGCGGCCATTCTCCTATTGCTTCCATCTCAGCAGGTTTGCCATGCCCATCCACAGCAACTGTTTTAATTCGTGTTTATTCGTGTGCCGTAGTGGTTGAACATTTAGCTACACACACGAGTTAGTTCTTTTCCTCTTTCTCCACGTTCACCTAATTGTTCTGTATGTCCTATTTCTCCAGCTTCACCAGCTTGTCGAGTGGGGGCGGGCCGTTGCCAGCCCGCCCCCCTCTCAGAACCGTACGTGAAAGT
>DASWRJ010000397.1:0-6925 GCA_036403255.1 Verrucomicrobiia bacterium | reverse complement strand
TTTTGCAAATCCCGGCATTTCTATGTCGGCAGACGGATTTGATTCATGCGGCGGTGCGGACCGGAAAAATCGTGAATATCAAGAAGGGGCAATTTCTTTCACCGCAGGAGATGAGCAACGTGGTGAAGAAGGCGAATGAAGCTGGAGGCGAAAAACTGTTGCTGACCGAGCGGGGCACGACGTTTGGCTATAACAATCTGGTCGCGGACATGCGCGCGATTCCGATGATGAAACGGATGGGCTATCCGGTGGTCTTTGATGCGACGCATTCGGTGCAGTTGCCGGGCGGCGGCGGGGACAAATCCAGCGGGCAGCGAGAGTTTGCGCCGGTGCTGGCGCGCTGCGCGGTCGCGGCGGGAGCGGACGGATTGTTTTTTGAGACGCATCCAAATCCGGACATGGCCTTGAGCGACGGGCCAAATATGATCCCGCTGGCAGAGATGCCGAAGATGCTGGCGGGCTTGGTAAAGTTGTGGCGCGCGGCGCGTGCCTGAGCATGAGAAAAAAGAAACGTTCAGTGGCTCAGCGTGCTCGCACGAACGGCTTCGAAGTGCCGGGGCGATTGCATGCGAAGCTTTCAGAAAAAGCCTTTGCAGAGCGATTGCGGCGAGTGAAACTGTTTTTGTGTGATGTGGATGGAGTGCTGACGAATGGGACGGTGCTAATGGGCGGAGGCGCGGAGTATAAATTCTTTCACATCCAAGACGGGTTGGGATTGCGCTTGCTGCAGCGCAGCGGAATCAAGGTGGGTTGGGTCTCGAATCGGCCATCGGGCGCGACGCAGCAGCGCGCGGATGATTTAAAGGTGGATTATTTATATCAAGCGCAGGGGAGCAAAGTGGAGGCCGTCGAGGAAATTTTGAAGAAGGCGGGATTAGCGTGGGACGATATTTCGTATATGGGAGATGATGTGGTGGATTTGGGAGCGTTGCGGCGCTGCGGCATGGCGATTGCCGTCGCAAACGCGATAGACGAAGCGCAGGCGTTGGCGCATTATGTAACGCGCGCCAGTGGCGGCTGCGGGGCAGTGCGGGAAGTAGTGGAGTTGATTTTAAAGGCGCAAAATCATTGGACTGGATTGATAAAACATTTTCAGGCTTGAAAAAAAGTTGTGAACAGGCAAAGGACGCGAAGCTCGCATCAGCAGGAGGGATGCGAAGGGAGCGGAGCGCATGGAGTGGGCACGAGTTGGTGATTCAGATTTGCGCCGCGCTGGTAACCGTTTGTGCAGGCGAGGCGGCGCAGGCGCAGAATTTCGATGCGTATGGGTTCAAGCTGCCGATCATGTTTGATAAACTCGCGCCGGGCCAGACAAACAAAATCCAGTCGATCACTTCCGGGCAGGAGGTGAAAACGGTCGGCCGAGGATTGTTCCAGGTGCAGGGGGCGCATATTGAATACTACGCGGAGGACGGCAAAACAAACCTGGTGGCGAATGCGCCAGAAGCGCTTTTGAGCCAGGACCAACGGACCGCGACTTCCACGAATCGGCTGGAGGTGCGGACAAGCAACGGGCTTTTTATCGAAGGGAATGGTTACTTCTGCCAATTAACGAATTTCAATCTGTTTATCTCGAATCGAGTGCGCACGGTCATTGACCAAAGTCTGGCGCAAGGGAACCGGGCACCGGGAGGGATGTCAGCGCGAGCGGCGCCAACTTTGCCCTCCGGCTTGCAAAATACGAACACGGAAATGACGGTGCATTCGGAGCAGTTTCATTTGAACAACGTTTCCAACCTGGTGACCTACACCGGGAATGTGCGTGTGGATAACGGGCAGTTTTTATTGAGCTGCGCGAAGCTGACGATTCAACGGACGACGAATGGGGCGATTCAGTACATTCTGGCGCAGACGAACGTGGTGATATTAAACAAAGGAGATGGGAGCCGGGCGTCAGGGGACAAGGCGTATTACACAATTCGCAATGGAAAAGAGACGATGGATTTGACCGGGCATGCGCTCTGGCTGGAAGGGGAACGGACTTTTCGGGCGGAGAAGTTTACGTTTGATTTGCAGGCGAATAAGGTGCATGCGCAGAAGAAAGCGCTGTTGAAATTGCCGCGGAGCATGTTCGGACAGGGAGATTTGTTTATGCCGCAGAGTTTGGGGCGAACAAATAAAATGGCGACAGGGGCTTTCTCGAACCAGTTCGTAGAGATTCATTCCGAGCTCATGGATATCCAACTTCCCGGAACGAACCAGCCGGTGCGGAGCTTGTTGGCGCGGACAAATGTGCTGATCTTGAGCCAGGCAGACAAGATGCGGGCAACGGCGGACCGGGCATTTTTGAGCGAAGCGACTGGAGTGCTGGAGCTTTCGGGGCATGCACAGTGGGAGACGGAGCAGCGCTTGGCGAAAGGGGACAACCTATATTTCGATCGCACGAATCGGACATTTCGCGCGAAAGGGAATGCTTATTTAAAGGTGCCGTTGAGCACGTTTGGGAAACAGAAAGTGCTGGTGGCGGGAGCAGCGACGGGTGCGGATGGGCAGATGCTGGAGGCGACTGCGGATGATTACGATTACCAGGGGGATTTGTTCACGTTTCACAATCATGTGCATGGGTTGCTTTTGGAAAAGCAAACGCCGCGCGGGCAGATTCGGGCCGGGTTGGTGACGGTCAAGTTTAGCAACCAAGTCGAGCGAATCACGGCGAGGCAGAAGGTCTTTTTGGAGGAGTTTCCGGTGCTGAAGTCGGATGGTTCGAAGGTGCGGAAAACAATGCGGTCGGAATACGCATTGATTACGCTTTTTACCAATGGGTTGATTGATCAAATCGTGGCGAATGAAATGGTGCATACCGAAGAGCAGATGACGAAGAAAGGCGCGACGAATGCTGTGCTTTCGTTGCTGGACGCGGAGCGAGTGACGACACGGTTCTTTTCGTTTACGAACCAGGTCAAAGATTTGGTCGCGGAGCGAAATGTTTCGATGGTGCAGGGCAATCGAATCGCGCACAGTGAAATGGCGGTTTACACCGCGACGAACAATATGATTCTGCTGACGGGACATCCGAGTGTGGATGCGCCAGAGGCGCGGATTCCGGAGGCGGATTATATCACTTACGATCGAACGCGCAGCCAATATCATTTCTACAAAGCGCGGGCGGAAGGGACGCCGGCGGCGTTCCGCACGAATCAATCGGGCTTGCCTTCGGCGAATGCGGCGGGGCAAACTACAGGTCGGCAATGAGCACGGCGGAACCTGAAACACTTGTGGCGCAAACCATCGCATCCCCCGGCGTTTCGATTGGTCCGGGATCGTTGCTTACGACCGAAGGCCTGGTGAAATCCTATCGCCAGCGCAAAGTGGTCAATGGGGTCTCCATCAATGTGGCGGCAGGGGAAATCGTGGGGTTACTAGGGCCGAATGGAGCGGGCAAGACGACGACTTTCAATATGGTTGTAGGTGTGGTGCGGCCCGACGAAGGAGCCGTCCATTTTATGCAACGCGATGTGACGCGCCTGGCGATGCACCAGCGGGCACGATTGGGGATGGGCTATTTGACGCAGGAGCCATCAGTTTTCCGCAAGCTGACGGTGGAGCAAAATATCCTGGCTATATTGGAGACGCTGCGGCTGAAAAGGGATGAGCGGGCGATTCGTTTGAAATATTTGCTGGATGAATTGGACCTTGCGCCGCTCGCCAAAAACATGGCCTATACGTTGAGCGGCGGCGAGAAGCGGCGGCTGGAAATTACGCGCGCGCTGGTGACTAGCCCGAGGCTGCTCATGCTGGATGAGCCGTTTGCCGGGATCGATCCCATTGCCGTTTATGAAGTGCAGAAAATTGTGCGGCGTTTGAAGGAGCGCGGATTGGGCATTCTGATTACCGACCATAACGCTCGCGAAATGCTGAAGCTCGTGGACCGTGGGTATATCATTACAAAGGGCGAAGTCGTGTGCGAGGGCAGCGCGGAGTTTTTGGCCAGCGATCCCAAAGCGCGGGAAATTTATTTGGGCCCGGAATTCAATATCTAATTATGCAGCGAGACGTCGTCACAGTGGAACGTTTCTACACGGAGCAAGCGGGGCCGCTGGGGCTGAAGCTCATGGCGGGAGCAGGCGGATTGAAACGCATCATCCGCGAACCGACGGTGAACCGGCCTGGGCTGGCGCTGACAGGGTTCACGAGATATTTCGCGAGCCGTCGCATGCAGGTCATCGGCAGCGCGGAATCAAATTATTTAAAGAGCTTGAGCAAGGAGGAGAGGGAAAAGCGTTACGCCGAGCTCTTCGCCTATCGCATCCCATGCATCATCTTCGGGCGGAACATCCGGCCTGATCGTGAATTTCTGAAGACGGCAGAGAAGACGGACATCCCGATTTTCAGCACGCCGCTGATTACGATGAAGTTCATCAATCTCGCGACGCTGGCCCTGGAGACGATGTTTGCGCCGCGCGGGAGCGAGATGGGCAGCATGGTGGATATTCTCGGAGTGGGCGTGATCATTCGCGGGGAGAGCGGGATCGGCAAAAGTGAATCGGTGCTGGCGCTGATCGAGCGCGGCTACAGCCTGGTATCCGACGATATTACCAAGGTGATGCTATTGGATGGCCGAGACGTCATGGGCACCAGCTCGGAAATTACGCGCAACCACATGGAGGTCCGCGGCATTGGGATAATCAATGTGGCAGCGATGTTTGGTATCAAGTGCATTCGTCTGGAGAAGAGAGTGGACCTGGTGGTGACAATGCGGTTGTGGAATGAAGTGCCTGACGTGGACCGGGTCGGGATGGATGAGGAATACGTGAAGGTTCTTGGGGTGGACATTCCCCACATTACATTGCCAGTAAGGCCCGGACGTGATTTAGCAAGGTTGATCGAAGTGGCGGCGTTTCAGACAAAGTTGAAGCTCTCAGGTTACAACCCGGCCAAGGAATTGAACGAGCGCTTGATTGCGAAAATGAACCCAAAGCAGCAATTGTAATTATGCTTTGGCAAACTGGCGGCAGCGGGTTAAGGTGATCGCCGGATGTGTGCGGCGCGTCGAGCGGATGATGAACAGATGAGAGCAACCAAAGAGTTGGTAATTTCCAACAAACTGGGAATTCACGCGCGTCCCGCTGCCATGTTTGTCCGGACAGCGAATCGATTTGATTGCGATATTTTTGTGGAGAAGGATGGCGAAAAAGTCAACGGCAAGAGCATCATGGGTTTAATGATGCTGGCCGCCGGGCCTGGCAGCAAATTGATCATTCACGCGGAGGGAAGCGACGCGTCGAAGGCGATTCTGGAATTAGAAGCGCTGGTCAGGCGCAAGTTTGACGAGGAGTAACGGCGGCCTTATTCTTATGCCGACCTCCTGGCAGCCCAGCCGTTTTCAAAGTTCCATCCAGATCACTACCACCCAAGCACGCAAATTATTGGTGTTGCTGAAGGCTTCGTCGTAATGAAACGCTGAGCTGCCTTTCAGGGAGATGCTGTTTGCGATGATCGAGCCGCTTAATTCACTACTACCGGCAAGGCTGAAATCGGCATTAGGGGCATACACGCCGCCTGTCCAATCTGAACTAAGATTGATTGAGGTCAGGCCAGAGAGACCATATAAGATCATGCTCGGGCCGCTAATGTTTTCATTCACAATAGTGGAAAATTTAGCGGAGGGCCCATCGCAATACATTTTCAAGCTGGCATTTGTCTTAATGACCAGTTTGGAAGGATTAATTTTCCCTTGAACCCAAATGGACGAGGGGGCGGTGACAAGGACTTTGTTGTTAAGCTGATCGATAATATAGTTACCACCACTGAGTATCGAATCGTAATAAGTTCCACCGACCCACCCAAACGACGGCCAATTTCCAGCAGTGAATGGGACTGTAACAGGGGGAAGGGTACGATTTAGATCCGTTTTCACCCAGCCAGATTGCACACCGTGGCTACCGGCTTGCTGCCATGATTTGCTCCCAACCGCGCCGTTGGGTCCCGTGGTGACAGTGGCACCCGGAGGCACCACGGCATGGCCCCAGATATTGCCGTTACCGGTATCGACGGAGCCATTGCCAGTCGCATACGAGGAAACATCTGCTTTGTCGCCGGCTTTGGCTGGATCGTACAGCCCGCCAGTACTTTTGCTGGGATCGCGCGAGTCGTATCTGTTGATGAGGGTGCCATTGCCATTCATGCTGATCCCGGTTTTCCCGATTAAACCCTGGATAACTGGATCAACCTGCGTGGTGACTTGCACAGTGCGTGAGATGTAACTGGAACTGCCTGGCATCGGATAGTAGCCTTTGGAACTGATGATGTAGGGCTGGTTTGTCGAGATGTTGACTTCATAGTAACCGAGGCCAATGGTATTGGTGATGCAATACTTGCCCGAGGTGAGCGTCCAGCCTGACGAGGCCAAATTGGTCGAGTTATAATAGCAATGCGTGAGAGCTTCCTCCAACCCGGCTTCGAGAACGGGCATGCAGTCATTCCAGATTTCGGAGCGGGCGGTCAACTGGTTTTGATTAATGCCGAGCTGGATTGTGGCCAGCAGGCCTATGCCAATCACCAAAGTCGTGCAAAGCGTTACTATGAGGACACTGCCGGCATGAACTGATTTCGAGAGGTTGATTTTCATTTTAGTTCGAGCGCAACACGACTTTGCCGATTTGGGCGGAATCCGTGGTTAATTTCTTACCAACCATCGTGCGGGAACAATTCCAACTCAGGTAAACAACTTTGGCCTCATTTGTGTCAACCGGAGCATTGTAGTCAAATGTGTTTTGAATTGGCGTGCGTTGATAAACGCTGATGCTGGCCGAATCGCACTCGGTGAGCAGTTGGTTTGTAATATTGTTGACGATGCGGTTCAGCGTCCGGTTTGTGGAGGAGAAGCTGTAACTTACGGTGGCGTTGGTGCCGTTGATGAATGTGATTTGGTTAGAAGAATAGGACACAATGGACTGGGCATCGCGCAATTCCTTGGTAGATCGGA
>DASWRJ010000396.1:0-6565 GCA_036403255.1 Verrucomicrobiia bacterium | reverse complement strand
CCCAACCCGGGCGCGTTCTCAGGTTTTGGTGTGCGATACGTGTATGATCAACCCTGGAGCTTGCCCCACGATGCGCGACTATGGACCAACTACGTTTTCTCCGCTGACTTCAGGGAAGCCAGCGGCTACCACGCTGTTCTCGAATTGCAGGTGCAGGACACCCGCGGTGGCGAAATTCATTTCACAAAAAATTATGTCCCTGGCACAAATCAGTGGGGCACGATCCGTGCATCACTCGATCAATTTGCGATCCCACCCTGGGTCGGATATTTCGACTCTGCCCATGTTCAGCAACTGATCGTTAATATTCAAATGCTCGATACCAACGAAGTTTACCAGGGCTCGATTGACAACATCCATTTCGATGGGCCTGAGTCCATCCCAATGGCGACGCCTTATGATTATTGGGACAGCTTCGATGATCGCTCTCCCGGCGCGAACGCGGACCTGACATTGCCATGGGTTAGCTACGTCTATTCCCAATCAAATAATGCTGCCTGGCAGGCCCAGGGGGTCAGCCCTGAAGGCGCCGACGGTGGACAAACCGCATTTCTGGTGGTCACCAATCCGGCAAATCCCGGCGCGTTTTCCGGCTTTGGAATTTATTACATTCTGCCGAGCGAATTCGCCTTGCCAGCCGACACGCGGCTTTGGACGAATTACACGTTCTCGTACCAATTCCGCGAAAAAAACCGCCGCCATTGCTTGCTCGAGATGCAGGTGAAATCGGGCGTGAACAGTTGGATCGAATTTACCAAGACTTACACGCCCGACTCGAATGGCTGGGACACGATCAGTGCTTCACTGAATCAATTCGTCTTTCCCGCCGGCGTGACTCCGTTTGATTCAAATCATGTCCAAGCCATTGCCCTCAACATCCGCATGCTTGATAACCGCGTCACGTATCAAGGCCTCTTTGACAACATCTGGTTGAACGGCCCGGACCAACCGATCCCAAACTCCAGTCGCTACGCTTTCTACACCAGCACAAACGATTCACTGCTCGACTCCGATCACGATGGCATTCCCGACATTTACGAAACAGGCACGGGCATTTACGTGAGCCCCTACAACACCGGCACCGATCCCCATAAAGCAGATACTGACGGCGACGGTATTTCTGATGGTGCGGAAATAATCGCCGGCACGAACCCAAACCTAAAAAACGACTCGCTGCAAATTCTCACCATTTCACAGAATGTGAGCGGCGGACGTGACATTACCTGGAACGCCAAAACCAATCATGTTTATGGCCTGCAATATTTTGATGGGAATATTTACTCCGGCTTGCTTTGGACCCCACTCGATAGTTTCACAAATATAATCGTGCCGGTAAATGGACCCGTCACTGTCACGGACACCAACCTTACTTTTCAGCGTTATTACCGGCTGATGGTCCACCTGCCGTAAAAACGAAATTCGCTTCTAATCGCCCGCAGGTTTCAATAAGCTGTGGCATTCCATGAATGCGCTGGCACTTGAAACAAACCCCCCGATTACGAAGCCAGTAAACGCTCCCGCGGCATCTACGCGCATCGAAGCGGTGGATGCCTATCGCGGATTGGTCATGTTTCTGATGATAGCCGAAGTGCTGCGATTGGGCCGCGTCGCTGGATCATTTCCCGCGAGCGGTTTTTGGAAATTTCTGGCCTGGAACCAAAGTCACGTCGAGTGGATAGGCTGCTCCCCGCACGATCTGATCCAGCCTTCCTTTTCCTTCTTGGTCGGCGTCGCGCTTCCGTTCTCGATCGCTAACCGCCTGGCAAAAGGCCAGATGCCAGGCCGCATGACCTTGCACGCGCTCTGGCGCGCCCTCCTCTTGATTTTACTCGGTGTCTTTTTGCGTTCCACCGGCAGCAATCAAACAAATTGGACCTTTGAGGACACGCTGACCCAAATCGGCCTCGGTTATCCTTTTCTCTTTTTGCTCGGGTTTCGTCCCATGCGCGATCAGTGGCTGGCTTTCGGTGCGATCCTCATCGGCTATTGGGCAGCCTTCGCGCTTTACCCATTGCCGGGACCGCAATTTGATTACACCGCAGTGGGCGTGCAAAAAAGCTGGCCGGATTTGATGACCGGCTTCGAAGCGCATTGGAACAAGAACAGCAATCTGGCATGGGCTTTTGATACCTGGTTTCTAAATCTCTTCCCGCGTAACAAGCCGTTCCTTTTCAACGGCGGCGGGTACGTCACTCTCAGTTTTATCCCGACACTTGGGACGATGCTCCTTGGGTTGATCGCTGGCAACGTGCTGCGGCGTGAAAATTCAGGCCCTTACAAGCTGAAATGGCTCGGTCTGGCTGGCGTTTTCGCTTTGCTCACCGGCGCGCTCGTTGGGTGGGTCGGGCTCTGCCCCGTGGTCAAACGCATCTGGACCCCTTCGTGGGTTTTATTCAGCGGCGGCTGTTGTTTTCTTCTTCTCTGTGGCTTCTACGCTTTAATGCAAGTCATGCAAAAACGCCGCTGGGCTTTTCCGCTGGTGGTCATCGGGATGAACTCGATCGCGGCTTATTGCATTGCGCATTTATTCGATGGATTTATTTTTAAAAATTTGCGAACGCATTTCGGCGCGAACACGTTTAAAATCTTTGGCGATGCGTATGAGCCATTGCTGCTTGGTGGCACGGTCCTGGGGGTTTACTGGCTGCTGCTCTATTGGATGTATCGTAGAAAGCTATTTCTAAAAATCTAAGCGGCTATTGTTGCCTCTCAATTGCACCGCCAGTCGGGCTCTTTGTATGAAACGTATCCGGGCGTGTCCCAATATAAGACATTACTTTTTGCCGCGCCGGTGATTATTCCAAATTAGTTGAAGACCAAATTTTTCCATCTTCACTACCGGGCAAGTCAATCACTGCGTTTTTAGCTCGGAATTAATTTAATCACTCGCTTTTGCCCGGGTTGCAGCGGCAAAAAGATTCTTTCTCTCGCCGCTAACCGCATTTGCCATGAGCTGGCACTCCCTTTGCTAAATGCATTCCACTGCGGTCTGCAAAGGGCATTTTGTGAGCCTCTGTTGAACTAAAATTAACAGCCCTTTGCCGGGGTTCACGCCGCCAAATAAAAGTATGAAAATTAGCAACTCAAAGAAAGCCGGCTTCACGCTGGTAGAAATCATGATCGTGGTGGCCATTATCGGACTGCTCGCCGCCATCGCCATCCCCAACTTCGTCAAAGCTCGCGTCGCTTCCCAGAAGAACGCTTGCATCGCCAACCTGAAGCAGGTCAATGGCGCCAAAGCGACCTGGGCTCTCGAACAGAAAAAGACCAGCACCGATACCCCCGGCGATACGGACCTCTTCGGTGACACTCTTTACATCAAGACCAAACCGGCTTGCCCCGGTGGTGGCACTTATACGCTGGGCACAGTCAGCGTGAACGTGAGCTGCAGCTTGTCGAGCTCCGACGGTCACTCGCTGTAAGCGAAACCTTTTTCCCTCCTTCACAGGCTTGAGGGTCCAATCTCTCAAGCCTTTTTGTTTTCCTCCTTATATATTCTCATCCCCCGCGCCAGATAGTTCTTCAAAGCCGCTGGGTGATCCAGCGAACAAGTATGAACCCACACCCGCTGCGGCTGCATCATCCAGGCAGTTTGCAGCGCGTGCGTGAGCATTGCACCTCCAAAGCCGAGCCCGAGGAATTCTGGTAGAAGTCCGAAATACGCGATCTCAATATCAAGAGACTCGTCCTGATTCAGTTCATAATACCCAGCTTGCGCTGCTCCGAGATAAGCTCCAAACGTGCGCATGTTCGGGGACTCGGCATACGCTTTCCACTGCGCGTCCGTCCAGCCAAGTTTATCCGTCCAGGACCAATCTTTCCCAGCGGCCACATAAGAAGAACGGTTAAATTCCCATCGTGGCGGTAAGATTTCGCAGATGCGGAAGCGCTCGTCTGGAGTTCGTTTCGGGGTGAGGTCACTTGGAGAAAGCATCTCCAGATATGTAATCGTGACGATCATGCGGCTATGCAACCCCACTGCGGGAAAGGATCGCTCCAATTATCCATGGTCCGAGCCGAAGACGCTGGCGAATATCACTTCTTTCACTTTCCAGATTAGCGCCATGGTCATGGCAATGGGGGGCAGAATGAGAAATAACATTAGCCAAACACCCGCGCTGCGATCTAACAGGATCAAGAGCGGGCCAGGGCGCCGCCCCGGCGGGATCAAACCCACGATGAAATCAAACACTTGCTCCAGCATCAGTGAGTTGCTCCACGCTATTCCCAGAAACAAAGCAGTTAATGCCATGCAGACGAGCAGCAAATTGCGATTGAACGCCGTGAAAAATTTGGTTTCCTGGCGCAGTGTTTCATCCGGCAACATGGCCGCCAGGCGCCAAAGCACCGGATTCAGCGCCAGCAGGAAGGTCATTCCGGTGAATGCCAGGATCGAAATAACCACCGTGAAAAATAATTGGCTTGGGATTTTGTTGTACCAATAGAGGAAAGGCGAAAGCCCGACATTGATAATGGCCAGCACCTTGGCCCGCTCCAATGCCGCGCGCCAGACGCGCTCCTGCTTTTGGAATTTTCCGAGCATGTGCAGTCCATAATACAGGATTGCAGTGACCAGGAGGGGCGGAAAAATGCCCATCGTCCGCAGCCAATCACCTTTGGCCGTCTGCACACAAACAATCAGCGCCGCCGGTATCCCCCAGAACAGCGCGGAAAGCCCTCGCACCATCTGCCCGAGTGCGCTCAGCAATTCTGCATTGGGAGCGGATTCGGGCATGTCGGGGCGCTCAGATCGCGAGGTAGGTGTATTCCCGAAGACCACGTTCATAATCGTTCAGCAGGCGCATCCCTTCAGAGGGTTTCATGCGATCCGATTTGATCGCCTCATCCACTTGCGCTTTCATCTGCCGCTTTAGCTCATTCTCGTCGTATTGCACTGACGTCAACGCCTGGCAAATGGTCGTCCCCTCAATGACCTCTTCCACGTAATAACCCGCAGCCTCGTCCGGGTCCAAAAACACATGCACCTCGTTGACGCGTCCGAAAAGATTGTGCAAATCGCCCATGATATCCTGGTAGGCGCCCATCAGGAAAAATCCCAGGTAATATGGCTCTAATGTCCCGTTGCCGTTTTGATTCAGCTTGTGCAAAGGCAACGTGTCCCGCACGTCTCGCAAATCGATAAACTTATTTATTTGCCCGTCTGAATCGCAAGTAATGTCCACCAGCGTCGCTTCGCGGGTTGGCTGCTCATTCAATCGGCTGACCGGCATGATCGGGAAGAGCTGCCCCAGTGCCCAATGATCGAGGAGGGATTGGAACACCGAAAAATTGCACAGATACTGATCGCCCAGGCTGTCCTCGAGCTTTCGGATTTCTTCCGGAATGTAAGCCTGGCCGCGAAAACTCTGCACCACTTCCCGGCTGATTTCCCAATAGAGATGCTCGATCTTCGCTTTATCCGGCAAATCCATCATGCCCAGCGTAAACATGTGGTGCGCGTCATCCTTCCGCTCCAGCGCATCGTGAAAAGCTTCGAGCTTGTTCAGCTTCGTTAGATTTCTCTTCATGTCCAGCAACTCGCGCACGAGCGGATGCTCGTTATCCCCGTATGGTAGCGCAAATTTGTCCTGTGTTTTTTCAATGGCGCCGAACGCCTCGACAATCAAGACGCTGTGATGTGCCACAATCGCACGGCCGCTTTCACTGATGATATCCGGATGCGGCACCTTCTCCGCGTTACAGACATCGGCGATGTAGTAAACGATGTCGTTCGTATATTCCTGCAGCGAATAATTGGTTGAACTATCAAACGCCGAGCGGCTGCCATCGTAGTCCACACCGAGCCCGCCCCCGACATCAATATATTGAATCTGAAAGCCCATCTTCTGGAGCTTAGTATAAAACCGCGTGGCTTCCTGCACGGCTTTTTTCACCGTCAGAATATCCGGGACTTGCGAGCCGATATGGAAATGGAGGAGCTTAAAGCAAAGGGCGAGCCCTTCGTTCTTGAGCAATTCGGTCGCCGCGAGCAACTCGAGCGTGGTCAGGCCAAATTTCGCATTTTCCCCGCCGCTCTCCGCCCATTTGCCCGCGCCCTTGCTGTGGAGACGGGCGCGAATGCCAATCAGCGGCTCGACGCCGAATTGCCGCGAGACGGTGATGATTTGACGCACTTCCTCGAGCTTCTCGACAACCATAATGACGCGCTTGCCGAGCTTGATGCCGAGCAGCGCCATTTTAATGAAGTCCACGTCCTTGTAACCATTGCACACGATCAACCCACCCGGTTGATTTTGCAGCGCGAGTCCGGCGAACAGCTCCGGTTTGCTCCCAACTTCGAGCCCAAATTGATACGAGCGGCCGGCATCCAGGATTTCTTCCACCACTTCCCGGAGCTGATTGACCTTGATCGGAAAAACGCCCTGATAACGGCCCTGGTAATTGAATTCCTTGATCGAGTTGCGGAAAGCCATGTTGATCGACTCGACCCGGTGCCGCAGGATGTCTTGAAAACGGATGAGGAGCGGAAATTTCAGATTTCGGCCTTTGGCCTCTTCGATCACGTCCGTGATGTCAACGCTTGCGCCCGCATCCTGGAGCGGTT
>DASWRJ010000395.1:0-5922 GCA_036403255.1 Verrucomicrobiia bacterium | reverse complement strand
CGCTATTATCGAAAAAAAGTCCGCCGAGAGATTTAGTCCAGGTGGCGCGAAAAAGCGCGCGCTCCCAGGGTGTGATGAGCAGGCCCAGCTTTGGGGAGACCAAATCATGAGAAGATGCACGGTTTGAAAGCGGCGGCAAATCTGTGTTCTCCGGAAAACGTATTCGATCGTAACTGACGCCCGCGATCAATCGGATCGGATCGAGAATGCGCCAGGAATTGTAAGCGTACACATTAGCTCTTTGCAGCACGCCGGCCTGACGCTGGTTGGTGATGTTGCCGGTGAGATCACGGCTTACAGTGGCGCTATTTTCAATGTTGCCATATTGCCAGCGCCCGCCAAGCACGAGTGACTCCCGGGGAGTTTCCCAAATGTGCTGGAGCTCGGCGGAGTAAAGATTGAAACGGCTCCCGAATGTATTTGTGAATGGGGGGCCGAGTGGTGGCGACTGGATTTGCCCGATTACGCCGCCGCTTTCATCGAGAAAGATTGTGTTTGCGAGCGGGTTGATCAGATCGAGGCGATCATTCAGGCGCGAGGCCAAAAAGAGCGTGTGACTGCCAGGCGACCAGGTGTGGTGCCAGCCAGCGTAGAGAGTCGGCTCCTGCGTTTCCTGGACATGAAATCCGGGAACGCCCCGATTGGGGTCGTAGCGCAAGGCTATGTCTCCAGCTTTGGCGTGCAGGTCGCCAGCCTGGATGTAAAGTTCGTCATCGGCGGTGACACGCTGCTTACTGGTAAGGATATATTGGCGGCGCTCAGAACTATCATTCACAGCCTGGCCATTGATGCTTTCATAAAAAGAATCGAGGGCGTAATTAAATCCGTCCACATTGCCGAAGACAGTCGCAGATTGACGCCAATCGCCGCGACTGGCGTATTCAGTCAAAGAACTAAAGCCAATCGGCTGCGGTTCAAAAAAACGCAGATGCTCCTGCTGCGAAAGCAATTGGGAAAGATTGCCAGCGCCCGGAGGGGCCAGCAAATTAGCCACGAGCAATTCACTTTGACGAGCGGTCTCCAGACGCAAATCGAAGCGGTTTACATCTTCAAGGCTTTGGAAAGAGTTGGCCAGAAAAAGGTGCCCGGAAAAATTTGCATAAGCTTCAGCGACGGACCGAGTCGCCATGCGTTTGCTCGCTTCGTTCAAGCCTGCGTCGGCGTAGAGTGCGGCAAGATTCGCGGAGCGGACCGAGCGGTCGCTCTCCAGGAGCAAGCGTGAGCGAAATGGCGCGCGCTGGTCGTTGAGATCAGCGGAATGTTCCAAATCGCGAATAGCTTCGTTCAGACGGTTCTCCTGCCATAAGTGCAGCGCCGAATACAGGCAGGCAGTTGGGTCATTTAGGTCCAGGCGTTTGGCAAGCCTGAACTCCTTCTCGGCTGCTTTGCTATCCCCAGATTGACTCGCCGCCTTGGCGAGGTAAGAGCGAAAGAGACTTCGCTGCGGCTCCAGCGCTGCGGCGGCTTGAAACGCCAGACGCGCACCGGTGAAATCACGGTTGCGCATCAGGCAAAGGCCGCGCCCAAGCCAACTCGGCCCAAAGGCCGCATCGATTGAGCGCGCATGATCGAAGTTGCTGAGTGCAGCGGATATATCGCCTTGGTCGAGCAGAATGAAACCGCGAAGCGCAAAAATGGTGGCTAATTTTGGGGATTGCTGCAGAGCTAAATCAAGCTCGCGCAGGGCAGCTTTGCGATTGCCGAAGGAGAATTCAAGCTCAGCCACCCGAGCATGGGCAATTCCAAATGCCCGTGACAGTTGCGCTGCGTCCCTGGCAGCGTGCAGTGCTGCCGGCAAGTCACCGCGCGCCTGCAGCGCATAACTTCGAGCCAGCAATACGCTGGTGGAATTGCTTGGGCCGCGTTCGACAAACGTCTGGCCGCGGACTGTTGCAATCAGTTCACGAAGCGCTTCAGCGATAAAGAAATTATCCGGCAGGCCATTCAGAAGCGCCTCAGCCTCCGCTACGCGGCCAACTGCGAGAAGTAGCATCGCACGCAGGCAACGCGCCCCTGGGCTTAGAACAGGAGCGGCGGGAGGAAGCGTATCGAGGGCCGCTACTAAATTACCCTCGCGGTAATTCGCGAGCGATGTCGCGTATGTCTGATGCTCGGCAGTGGTTAACGAAAGTTCATCGGGATCTAAAATTGCGGGATAATACAGCACCCACTGAATAGTACCGATCGGATTCAAAAGCGCTGTCTTGCGTGGCGGCTTGCCAGGCTGGAGCGAAAGGTCTTCTCCAGGTTTAAGCGAAATTTCGCCATCCCTGTTTGGAGCGTCACCAATCCATCAATGAGCGCGAGGCGCAAAGCGGAGTCACCCGGTGCAGTTTCGAGCAGAAACTCGGTCCCACGAATGGCCCCAGCGGCGAGCGGGGTATCAAATTCCACATCCGCTGGACGTTCGCGGTTGAAAAAGAAAATGGAACCACCAGGCAGACCAAAGCGCTTTTTTTCGGAGTGACGCGGTGGCAGAATTTCGAGTGTGGTGCGTTCGTTGAGACGGACAACGCTGCGGTCGGATAATTGAATGGCAGCTCGGCTCAATGCGTAGGTGCGGATTCGATCACCCGGTTTGAGGTTTAGACCGGTGACAGCGATTTCCCAATTGCCCTGGCCGGCGGCGAGATATTCAATTTTACCGGCGGCTTCGATCAAGACGCTGAATTGATTGCTGCTGTTTGGGGTTGGTCTCGTCGGCGTCTGCGCCTGGACAAAGACGCAACCAAAGAGAATGGATAGGCACAGCATCAACCAACTGCATACGGAAAGCATTTGCCCATGCATAGGGGAAATGGGCCGGACGCCCTTTCGAGCGTCCGGCATCTGCTCAACCCAGTTGATGTGCGATCCATGCATGTTCAAGGAGTAGTTGGTGCGATGCTGAAGTTTCCGGAATCCGTGCGATTCAGCACACTGCTACGATATTGCTTGCGAACAATCGTTCCACCGGAATTGGTGGTGAATATCATAGTGTAATCATCCCAACGGTCGGGCTTGAATTGCACGTGCATGGTGTATGCGTTTGTGCCGGTGGATTGGTAGGTATATGTAAAAGTGGACGGCGAACTATCATCGAATTCGATCCCGGAATTGACGGACTGAAAGACCAGGCGTCGCGGAGTCGAATCCACCTGCACGGTATATGTGAAACCGGCCGGGTTGCTGGGAGGCGTATTGGTCACCACTGGATTATTCGTGTTGCCGGTCGAGACCGTGCCAGGAGCGTACGGGCTGAAAGCACCATTGTCCGTCGAGTAGAGTGCTCCCAAGCGGTAGATGCGGCGAACAAACGTGCCGGATGGCCCATCGGTATAGGTCAAGTCATACTCATTTTTATCACCGCCAAAACCATAGTAGCCAAAGTTGACCACGAGCGAAGCGGTATTCGAACTCTGGATATTATATGTGTAGGTGAAGATGTTGCCGCCTGGGCTGACTTCGCCTTCATTATTGCCAATGGAAACTGGCGATTCCAGGCCTGTGGTTAGAGTTTGGAAACTCAATTTGTCCGGCACTGTTCCACTCTGAGCGTAATAAACCATGCCAGTGAGGGAAGCTGGAGGAGCAGGAGGCTGCGTGCCAGTGATCACAACTGGTGGATTCGTTCCACCGGGAGTATTATTGGTTACGTCCGAAAGATATCGGAACAAACCAAGCGTGCGGCGTTCAAGAGCGCCTTGACGGTACTCTTCCCTGACCCAGGTGCCAACTCCGGGAGCGGTGTAGGTGTAGGTCAGCAATTCATGGCGATCCGGGGTGAAACTGCGATCCACCTGGGCAGCGTTCGGATCCAGCCGAGTGTACTGGTACGAGAATGGGTCCAATGCGCCCGAGTAGTTGTCGTTTCCATTCGTTTCGGAACTATAGTCCACGTAGTTCGAAGAGGAATCGTCCATTTGCAGGTGCGCACCAGCGAGTGACCACGGAGCATAACCATTCGTGGGGCCCGGCGTAATTTTGAGACGATAAGTTGCATACCCAATGGAACCCGGATTCTTCGTCGAAAAAATTTGATCGACGAGGCGGCCATGGCCAAGCACTGAATTGCCAATATCAGTCCAATTGCTGAAATCGATTGAGCCTTGCAAAGTATAGGTCTTGCCGATTTCAGTTTGATAGACGATTTCCACGGCGGTGTAAACGTTGAGAGTATTGGTTGCCTGTGCCAAAACTCGCTCTGAGGCTGTGGCGAGAAGCCCCAGCGTGAGAGTGGAATAAAGAATAGTAGCTTTCATGTTCGTTTTTGTTAAATCACCAGCCGCTGTGTGTATCGGTTGGTTTGAGCTTCCTATAGCAGCGGCCTTGCCAACCGCGAAATCAGTAGAATTCGCAAAGAACCTGGGCGGTTGGTTTGCCTTTTGTTCCGGTGGCGGAACACGTGTTCCGCCATTGGAGCGAACTTCGAGCGGAACAGGAGAGTGATTTTGAGGAATTGCAATTCTTCGGATCAATTCTTCTTTGAATGTGTTGAAACATCCAGGCAAGTGAATTAAACTCTGCGCTTGCATCAGCGGCATTTCCTTTTGGCACGTCTCTTGCACTTAAGCTTTAGCTCCTGTGAGATGTTACTCGCAGGTGTTCTGGGTTTCGTCCGTGTGGACGAAATGCGGGCGTTGAATGGCAAATACTGTGTGTCCTTCAGCGCCCGTTTTTTTATTCAACGATTAGTTGCTTAAAAATGGCCGAACTGGAGGGCAGGACGAATTGGCTGGCTTTGAATGCTGGCGAAATGTTACTCGATTCGAAGGCGAAAGAAGGCGGCACCGGAATTTGTGAATGGCATGGAAGCGATCTGGCCTGTTCCAGCCACAAGATCGGTCCACGGGACCCAAGGCCCCTGAATGCTGCTGGCGCTTTCCACAATGTAATTTTGGCCACTCAAAGTTGAAAAGGTCAATTGCACTCCATCCGGTGTATTGCTCAACGCGCAAGAAGTCGGTACCAGAACACGCAAGACCAAGGTAGCGGAGATGGGACCACCCAGGTCATTTGTGACAGTGAAAGAATAGTTGCCCGACTGGGCGCGACTCAAATTTGTAAGGGAAACAGTGGCTGAGTTGGCTCCAGAAAGTAGGGTCCCATCCTTGCGCCAGGAGAACTGGAGAGGCGGGCTACCTGTGATAGGTGCGGTGAGCAGGACGCTTGACCCTGCAGCCACAAAATTTGTTTGCGGCAGGCTCATGAGCACCGGCGGCTGCGGAGTAAGGTTTGTATTGAGGTTATAATTCAGCCAGGCAGCGCCGCGTGCACCATTTACTCCGGCGACTACAACCAGGTAGGGGCGGCCCTTAATGACTGCAAAAGTCACGCGGGATGGGCCTTGCGGGGTCAAGGCGTCATTATCACAGGCCACAGAAATGAGATCCTGATAGCTGCTAAGCGTGCCATTGTATGTGTAAGCTTCCAGAACTGTATCATACGTGCTGCCAATGGTATCGAGTGTGATTGTGCCACTGGCCGGTGGCTGATAGCTGAGCCAATACGATGCTCCACCGGCGACGCCGCAGTGGGCTGGTTCACCCGGATCTGAGGTGGCGTAAGTGGTATTGAATACTTGGCTGCCGTTGTAACCGCGCACGACACCGGGGGCTGCGGCTGCCAACGCCGCAAATTTCCCGACTGGAGCCAAAGGCGAGCCGGCACCATCGTCTCCAATCACAGGAGAGGTAACCGAATCCAGGAGCTTGTCGCGGGCAAGGGCATTTGTCTCACCATCGGAATTAATTTGAATTTCCACAGGATCCGTGAAGAAACGGACGCTCCCAATGGAAACGCGCAGGGCGTAACGCCCAACGTTCGTGGCTTGCAAACTGGAGATTAGATAATTTGTGCCTTGCTGGTCGGTTTCATTGTCATTGAAAAACCAGAGCAATTGCATATTGGGCACTGCTTGCATATTCACCGAGAGAGTAATGG
>DASWRJ010000394.1:0-10690 GCA_036403255.1 Verrucomicrobiia bacterium | reverse complement strand
CCGAATCAGATGTAAAGCGCGCATGTCTCTGAGTGCTTCACAAAAGGGATTTCTCCGCACGCTGCTCGTCCTTGGCCGCGTCTCCAATATCCCGACCGTTTGGTCAAATTGCCTCGCCGGCTGGCTCTTGAGCGGTGGCGGCACTGCCGCCAGCCTGATCCTGCTTTGCCTGGGCAGCACCTGCATTTACGTCGGCGGCATGTATTTGAACGACGCTTTCGACGCCAGCTTCGATCAGCAACATCGCCCCGAGCGCCCGATCCCGAGCGGCGCGATCTCGACGCCTGCAGTCTGGCAATGGGGCTTTGGCTGGCTGATCGGCGGACTCGTTTGCCTGATGCTCTTTAACAAACCCATTACGATCATTCTCGCGCTGCTCCTGACGCTGTGTGTGCTCATTTACGATGCGGTGCACAAGATATTCGCGTTTTCTCCCTGGATTATGTCGGGGTGCCGCTTCTTTTTGGTGCTGACGGCTGCCAGCGTAGGCCTGAATGGCGTGACCGGTATTGCGATCTGGAGCTCCTTAATGCTGGCGCTTTACATTGTGGGGCTGAGTTACATCGCGCGGCAAGAGAGCCTTTCCTCCCCCCTGCATTACTGGCCCTGTTTATTCTTGGCCGCCCCCATCGTGCTTGCGCTGATCGTAAATGGCGGCAGTTACTTATTGCGCGGCGTGATCCTGTGCTGTTTCCTGGCAATCTGGATTCTGCGCAGCTTGTGGTTTGCCTATTGGCCGCCGCATCGGAACATTCCTCATGCAGTTTCGGGTTTGCTCGCTGGGATTGTGTTGGTCGATTTTCTGGCTGCCTGGCAAGGGGATTTCATCTATGGGATCGCGTTCCTTTTCCTTTTTGCCCTGGCGCTGCTCTTCCAGCGATTTATTCCGGCCACCTGAACGGCTATTGCAACACGGCCTTGTAAAAGCGGTTGCCCTGTGTGGTGCGCGTTTCGGAGTAACTCCAGCCATTCGAGCTGAGCCAATTCGTAGCCACATATTGCCATGCAACCAAGTTACCGCTGCGGCCCAGAAAAACGCGCTGGCCAGCCAATGCCTGCACATCCACGCGCACTTGGTTGCCGCTAATTAACGCAATATTTAATCGTGGCGCGGCTAAACTGCTCATGACAGTCAGAAGTTCTGGCGCGTACAAATAGCGCGTATGCCCGCCGCCGCTTATTTTGGCGAAGATCGTGTGCACACCAGGTGTGGCATTCGTGGCGTAAATGCCCAGCCCAATTGCACCAAAGCTAATCTGGTTCGTCGTGTTTCCGGGGTTCGTGAATTGCTTCACCAATTGTTCATTGCCATTGTAAGGATTGAAATCGTTATCCAGGAAAATCTGGACCGTCGCATTTGAGGTCGGTTTCGCCCACTGCAACGCAATAGACGCAGTGTTGCTTTGCCCGAAAGCCATTAGATTCGTCCCGGTTAAGTGGAATTGGATTAGATTTGCCCACGTGCCATTGTTCGAGGGCAAGGCGACACGATTTGCGTTTGAGCCAGCGCCGAAGTTCCACAATTGGTTTATACCGTCCGCAATTCGGGCCGTTCCGGTCGGCGCATCCGGGCTGAAACGATTTCCGCCACGAATGAGCGAATAAGTAAATCCGGTGTTCGTGCCACGATGCTCGTAGCTGTTCCACCAGGCCTGCCGCATCGCTTCAGTCACGCTGATCGTAGCGTTGTCGTCTGCATCGAAGTAAGACGTTGGTGTGCTGAGATCGATTGTGCCGTGATACCAGAGATGCACGTTGCTGTGATTATCGTTATATCCGTCAGCAAGCGAAGTGAGATGACGATTATAAGCCCCGGCTACCGGCGCGCCGTAAGTGATGAGATCCATATCCTGGAAGTAATTGTCTGCATAGAAAACAGTCGAATACACATGCACGTTGGCATCGCCGTATAGCGAGACGGGGTGCGGATCGAGAAACGTGATTTGATCAACCCAAATTCCATTTGCGCCCAATAACCGCGCCAATTCAGAGACAACAGAGCCGCCCCGGCTATGGCCGATCAGATGCAAAGGAAAATCGACGAAGGTCTTGCCTTTCAGTTCAGCGATGCCATTGCTCGCGCTCATGAGCACGGGCGTGACCCAAGTCGCGATGTCCGTCGTGGAGGTGCCCAGCGAGAAAGTGCCTGCGAAATCGGCCCAATCCAATTTGATGATGATTTCCGCATTTGGAGAATTGCTCAGCGCGGGTCCGCTCAGCTTGGAAGTGGTGATGACGTGTCCCCCGGAACCATTATCGCGCACTGCGATTTCGTAGCAGATGGCGTTTGTTCCCAGAATCCGATTGGCCATTGGGATGATCCAACCTCCGACATCGCTATTCAGCCCATGTGTGATGAGGGTGACTCCAGCGCCAAACATTGTGTTCCATGTTCCGATAGAGAAGACTGCCAGCCAAAATAACAGGCAGAAGCGTGGAAAGGTTTTTGAGCTTTGGGTCTGGAACACAACCTGTCTTATCTCACAAGCAGAGGGCTGAGGCCAATGTAAACTGTGGGAGAAGTTAGCTGCACCGACCAGCCGCTCGAAATAACTAGCTGTTAGCCGGCCGATTCAAGAACGTTACGGGCGGGATTCCAGAGCTCAGGCGGAGTGTGCGGGACGGAATAGCGGCTTTGTTTGCGCTTGAAATAGGTCGTGTCTGGCGAGGCTACGCTCATGAAACGCAAGGGCGCTTTATTGATTTCCTGCCAGCGTCCGGCTGCTTTTTGCCAGGTTTCCGCAGCAAGTTCAGTCATGAGCTCGAATAGCTTGTCCGGCAAATGGGCGGCGTCACCGGCAAACTCGATAACCGTCCCGCCGCTCATTTCGTGGCGAGCCAGCCTGAACTTTTCGTTGGAAGTTGAACTTGGTGCAGGCACGAAAGAGGTGTCGGATTTTGAATTATCAGCGGGAGCAATGGAGGCGGGCGCCTCGTTAGGCTCAGATTGATTGGACCACCAGATTTTGGTTTCGTTGGCGAGGGTGAGTTTCACGCTGGCGAACCCGAGCTTGCGCACTATGAATTGATAATCTTCCCAAAGCTCAGAAACTGAATCGCGGCGTTCGGCCTCCATCTCGAACCAGGAGCCGAGGGCCAGGGCGTAGCGAGTTTCTTCGCGGAGCGCAAATGATTTGGCGATAGAACGCCATCCCTTTACGAAGCCGAAGGAGCGCCCAGTAGCGACAAAGATGAGGAACAGCGAGCCAAGGAGCAGAGGCATCAGCCGGCCTTGCAACCAAAAAACGCCGAATGCGAGCAGAAGGCACAACATTGAAACCGCATAGAGCACAAAGACCGCTTTTTGGCGAGAGAGGCCGAAATCGAGCAATCGATGATGGATATGCTTGCGATCCGGGCGGAAGAGCGGAAGACCTTTTAGTCCGCGGCGGACGATCGCAAGCATGACGTCTGCAATCGGCAAGGCGAGTGCGAAGACCGGGGCCAGGAGCGCGGCAGCGACAGAGCCTTTATGCGAATTCACAATCGAGAGAACGCCGATCAGAAAGCCCAGTAAGTAAGCTCCACCGTCACCCATATAGATTTTCGCGGGTGGAAAGTTGTAATACAAAAACCCAAGGATAGCCCCGGCGGTACCGGCGGAGAGTAGCGTTGTAAAAACCGAGTCAACGCCCATGCCGACATTTGCCAGCAGGCACATCAGCATGAAGGAGATACCGCCAGCGAGGCCGTCGATGCCATCGATCAGGTTGATGAGGTTCGTCAGCATGACCAGCCAGACGATCGTGGCCACGAAACTAAGCGGCCCGAGCGCGAGATCGGAGTGGCCAAAGGGCACTTTGAAAAAATCGATTTGGATACCGCTGAAATAAACGGCCGCAGCAACCAGGATTTGGCCGAGAAGCTTCTTCTTTGCCCCGAGCGGGCGGAGGTCATCCCGGAAGCCGAGGCCAAACATAGCCATTGAGCCGAGCACCATGGCCAGCCGGGTTTTGGGAGTAGTCAATGTGGCAGGTGCAACGATGCTAACAGCGATTGCCACGAGCGCGAATGCGAACGCCATGGCGAGACCTCCAAATCGAGGCACTGCACCCTGATGTGTATGGTGAAATTCTCCGGAACTGCTGCGCTGCTCCCATTTGCCTGCCCAACGGCGGATGAATGGAACAGCCATCCAACTCGCCAGGAAACCAAGCGAGATGCAGAAAATGACTGGATAAAAATTCATCACCGGCTACGAGTCAGCGGCGGAAAATTGGCCGCACAAAGCGATGCTGTGGCCGAGCCGGGCAAGAGCTGCGCCTGGCTGGAGAATTCCGGCCTGCGCGTCAGATATTTAAGTTGGGCAGATCGCACTTGTTATCCCTGCAGGTGCGAGCAACTTAAGTGCCGGGTATCCGCTACGGAATAATTTTGCCCAAAATTGCTCGAAAGAGCGAATAATTGCATTATTCAAATGGCAACAAAGGTAAAGTTGCGGGCCAAAAGTGCCGACGAAGAAAGAGTGCGCGTAAAAATAAAAATTCCTTTTGCGTTTAGAGCAAACGTTGCTAACACTGGATGCTATGTCGCCAACCAGCATGCAGGAAACAAGGGAAGTGCTTTGCCCTGCGCAAAGTGGACAAGGGAGTTAACGCGTGTGTCGATATGGTGTTAAACGCAAGGGCCGTTCAAGACGGTTGCAAAGGTAGTAAAAGAATGCACATTCAAAGTTCTTGGAAATGAAACAGCGCCGAAATTCCACCAGGAAAACTGCACCCGCAGGGCACGGTCCCGAACATTCGCCCGGCGTGAACGGAAATGGCCACGCCAAGCCCGCAGCCGGAAATCTATTGCCGACCACGGTGCCCCAAATTACGGGGATTAAGACCCAATCGGGGATCGATTTAACAGAAAAGATTAAGGAACTACTCCGTCTCGCTCAAGAGCAGGGCTACCTCACTTACGGGGATATCAATGACGCCTTGCCTGAAAGCGTCGTCGCACCTGAAGACCTCGACGAGATTTATATCAAACTCCGCAATCTGGATGTCGAGATTGTGGATCAAGCAGAGGTGGACCGCGTCAAAGTTGTGCCTGACCCCGTCGAAGAGGAAGAGGAGAAGGGCGGGCGCCTGGATATTTTGGATGATCCCGTGCGCATGTACCTGAAGCAGATGGGGCAGGTGCCGCTGCTGACCCGCGAGCAGGAAGTCGATATTTCGAAGCGCATCGAGGAGGCCGAATTTCACCTTAAAAAAATCATCTATGGCTTTGGTTTTTCCGGCAAAGAGCACATCGCCCTGGCAGACAAGCTAGTCTCCGAGCCGCCCAAGGAACGTTTTGACCGCGTCATCGTTGATAAGAAAGTCGAGCGCCGCGAAGACCACATAAAGGCCCTGCGCAAACTGGTGAAGACCGTACGCATTCTCGACCTGAACGTGGATGAGAAATACCGTGAATGGCAAACCGCGCCGAGCAAGCCGCGCCGCGACAAACTCTGGCAGGAGTTCCGCAAATGCGACAAAAAGCTGCAGGATTCATTTCCGAAGTTTTTTTATAAGCAAAAAGTCATCGAGGAAATGGCGCTGGTGGCCGAGAACATCCACGAGAAATTTTGCACGAGCTTGCACCTGATCAAGGAATGGGAATCGCAGCGCAAATCAGGTCAGCAGCAGATCTTGATTCAAGCCGAGGAAAAGAAGATCAAAGACCTCGAGGAATTTGTGCGGATGCCCTACGGGGATTATCTCAAATTTTTTGGCCAGCTCAAACAGTACGCCGGCAAGGCGCTGCAAGCCAAAACGGAGATGGTCGAGGCGAACTTGCGGCTGGTCATCTCCATCGCCAAGAAATACACCAACCGCGGCCTCTCTTTCCTTGATTTGATCCAGGAGGGGAACATGGGCCTGATGAAGGCCGTCGAGAAATTCGAGTACCGGCGCGGCTACAAATTTTCAACTTACGCGACCTGGTGGATTCGCCAGGCCATCACTCGCTCGATTGCGGACCAGGCGCGCACGATTCGCATTCCAGTGCACATGATCGAAACGATCAATAAATTGATGCGCGTGCAGAAGCAGCTCATTCAGGATTTTGGGCGTGAACCGAGTCCGGAAGAGATTGCTGAGGAAATGCGGATGCCGGTGGATCGAGTCCGCGCTGTGCTCAAGATGGCACAGCAGCCGATCTCGTTGCAGTCACCCGTCGGCGACGGTGAAGACACGAACTTTGGTGATTTCATCGAGGATAAAGGCGCGGAGAATCCTTCTGACATGACGAGCTACAGCTTGCTCAAAGACAAGCTGGGCGATGTTTTGACGAGTTTAAGTGAACGCGAACGCAAAGTCCTGGAATTGCGCTTCGGGCTTGGCGATGGCTATTCACGAACGCTGGAAGAAGTCGGAAAGCAATTCAAAGTCACGCGCGAGCGCATTCGCCAGATCGAAGCAAAGGCTCTGCGGAAGATGCGGCACCCAACGCGCATCCGCCAGCTTCAGGGCTTTATCGAGATTGAAGACCCGCTCTGAGGCTGAGGCGGTTTACCCCAACGTCCCTTAAGCGAAGATTTCCTTCACCACCCGGCCGCTGACATCGGTGAGCCGGAAATTACGTCCGCTGTACTGGAACGTAAGCTTTTCATGATCCAATCCCATCAGATGCAAAATGGTGGCATGCAGATCGTGCACATGCACCCGGTTTTCGACGGCTTTGAAGCCGAAGTCATCAGTGGCGCCATAGACGGTCCCGCCTTTCACACCGCCACCGGCCATCCACATGCTAAACCCGAGGCTGTGATGATCTCGCCCCTTGGCGCCTTCCGAAGTTGGTGTGCGGCCGAATTCGCCGCCCCAGATGACCAGCGTGTCCTTTAACAAGCCGCGCGCTTTGAGGTCCTTTAGCAGCGCGGCGATAGGTTTATCGCTTTTGCTGGCGTGCTTGCGATGGTTTTCGATATCGGAATGGTCGTCCCACGGCTGGCCATCGCCAAAATAAATTTGCGTCATGCGCACCCCGCGCTCGGCGAGCCGGCGAGCGATTAGACAAGCATTGGCGAATTCGCCATCACCATACAGCTTGCGCGTGACTTCGGATTCTTTGGTGATGTCGAAAGCTTCCTGCGCTTCGAATTGCATGCGGAAAGCGAGTTCCAGGGAGGAGATGCGCGCTTCCAACTGTTCGTCCTGCTCCCGCTGCTCCAGGTGTAGATGATTCATTTTCTGGAGCAAGTCCAACTGGCTGCGCTGGGCCGAGCGCGAAAGATAATGATTGTCTAGATCGTGAATGATTTTGCGCGGGTTAATCTCTTTGTTGTTGATGTGCGTCCCCTGGTAAATGCCCGGCAAAAAGCTGTTGCTCCAAAGTTGGGGACCCACAACCGGCTTGCCGGGGCAAAGCGCAACGAACCCGGGAAGATTTTGGTTATCTGTCCCAAGCCCGTAAGTGACCCATGAACCCATGGATGGTCGAATGGGCTGCATGTTGCCCGAGTTCATCATGAGCAGCGCAGGCTCGTGGTTGGGATTATCCGTGTACATCGACCGGATGATGCAAAGGTCGTCGATGCAGCCAGCCACCTCTGGATAGAGCTCGCTAATTTCAATGCCATTCGCGCCATATTTTTTCGACGTAAACGGTGAGGGCATGAGGCCGCGCCCCTTTTTTCGCCCCGTCTTTTCCTGAATGGCATCAGGAAGCTGTCCGGAATACTTCGCCAGAGCAGGTTTCGGATCGAACGTGTCCACGTGCGATGGGCCACCGTTCATGAATAGGAAAATGATGCGCTTGGCGCGAGGCGCAAAATGGGGTGACTTGGGATTGAGCGTGAATTCGCCATGCCGCCCCCCATCCACGGAAGCGCCGGGAGAGGAGATTAGCCCCGCTTGGGTGAAAAGGCTGCTGAGTGCGACCGCGCCGAATCCACCGCCAAGGCGGCAAAGCATTTGGCGTCGCGAAAACTTTCTGTGCATTTCAAAATTCATGGTATCCAAAGAGCCGTCTCAACTGTTATCTCCAGCGCTTTCATTGGACGCCAAAGGCGTCTTTTTCAATCAACGTAAAGAAACTCATTTGCGCTCAGCAGCACCTGCGCATACTCCTGCCAGGCATCCAGTGTCTTTTTTTCTCCACCCGAAAGTGCCGATTTCTGCGTGGCCAGGAATTGAACGCCAATCTCCATCTCCTGCTTTGTAGCGGGACGACCATAGACAAGTTGGAATGCGCGCTGGATGCGCCGTTCATCGGAATCGGTGGCGGCTTTCGCAAGCCGCGCCGCCAGCGCTTTGGCCTGGCGCACCATAAATTCACTGTTAAGCACGAACAATTGTTGCAAGGGCACCGTCGTGGTCGTTCGACTGTCACTGGTAACATTCGGATCGGGAAAATCAAAGAGCCGCAACAGCGAATCCAAATCATGGCGGCTGACCCTCGCATAGTACGTGCGACGATGATTGTCCAGCGATGCAAGTTCGACCGATGGGCCGCCGACGCGATCGTCCAAATTTCCGGCCACAGCCAGCATGCTGTCCCGCCATGCTTCGACTTCCAGCCGGCGGCGGTTCATGCGCCAGACCAATTTATTTTCTGGATCCAGATCGTAATTTCGTTTCTCAAATTTACTGCTCATTTGGTAAGCGGCGGAGAGCATGATTTGTCGATGGAGTGATTTCATCGACCAGCCGTTCTCAATAAGCTGATGCGCCAGATAATCCAGCAGCGCGGGGTTAGTGGGCGGCTCACCTAGAAGACCGAAATTGCTGGTCGTGCGGACCAACCCTTGACCGAAGTGATGCTGCCAAATGCGATTCACAAAGACTCGCGACGTCAGCGGGTTTTTTGGATCGGCAATGGCGCGTGCCAATTCGAGTCGTCCGCTGCCGTTCGTAAATGCCGGTGGATTTCCGCCAGATAGAATGGACAAAAAGTGGCGCGGAACTTCCTCGCCTGCATTCTCAGGATTACCGCGAATAAGCAGCGGCAATTTGTGAGGCTTCGGAGCATCCTTTAACGCGTGAGCGAACGCATATTTCGCCGGCGCTTTCTTTTTTAGGGTATCGAGTTCCTGGCGCAAGGCGGCCAGTTTGGCGCGGCTGCCTTCATCCAACATGGCTTCAGTCTCGGCTTTTGTAAGGGCGCAGATTCCGTCTTTTCCAAGGAACAGATCGAGAAAGTCGGACTTCGATTTTTCGAGAGTGTTCGTTTTATCAAGGCTGAGCGCTGCGGCCGCAGTTTGACTTTGCTGAAACGCGTTTTTCAGATTGTTGACGGAAAGCAGGTATGCCTGGAAACTGTCAGCGGCTCTCGCGATTTGCTTTTGACGGACACTATCCGGCTCAGCATCAGCTTTGGTGATCTTGCCCGAGGTCGCTTCGCGCCATTTGGCGAGTTCAAGTCTCTTTGGCCCTTCCAGATATTTTACCCAGCGCTCAAGCACGAATGAATGGAGTTGCTCACGCTTCGCAATGGTCCGGACGCTGCAATTCGTTTCATTCTGTTTGGCGTTCTGCCATTTCCAGACCGCCAGCATGTATTTTGCGCTCTGCGAAAGCAGGTCTTCGCTGAGCTTGCTCCTGGCCTGCTCCAGCATCGCCGCTACCTCGTTTGTCTTCGCCGTAATTTCGGATTGAGCTTTTTCATAGGACTGTACGACTTCAGGAGGGGCGAGCGGGGCTTCGATGTATTCGCTGCTGGCAATCACGCCTGCCAGCGCATAGTAATCTTTGCTGCTGATTGGGTCGTATTTGTGGTCGTGGCAGCGCGCGCAGGCGACCGTCAGTCCGAGGAAACCGCGCGTCAGCGTGTCAATGCGATCATCGAACTGATCGAACATCTTGCCGTCGCCGTAATAAACGGGACCGAGCGCGAAGAAGCCGAGGGCGGGCGTGCGCTCGTATTTGTTGCCGCCTTCCAAAAGGTCCGCGGCGAGCTGTTCCATGATGAATTGATTGTAGGGCATGTCGCGGTTGAGCGCATTTGCCAGCCAATCGCGGTAGCGGAATCCCTGCGGATAAAGCCGTGGTTGAAAGCTGTGCGCCTGGTCTTCGCCATAGCGCGCCACATCGAGCCAATGCCTGCCCCAGCGCTCGCCGTAATGCGGATTCGCCAGTAGATTGTCGATGAGCTTTTCATAAGCTGCAGGAGAAGGATCAGCTTCGAAGGCGTGGATTTCTTCAGGGGAAGGCGGCAGGCCAATCAAATCAAAATAGGCCCGGCGAATTAGAGTGCGGCGATCCGCGCGCGGGGCGGGTGTCATTCCCTTTTTCTCCAGGGCCGCAAGGATAAAATAATCAATACCGCTTTGCGGCCAGCTCTTCGTTTTCACGACGGGGAGCCTGGGATTGCTCACCGGTTGCCAGGCCCAATGCTCGCGTTTGCGCTTCTCCGCCGCCGCGATTTCCTTTTCCGAGACAAGCGGTTTCGGGGCCTCACTCTTTGGCCAGGGGGCGCCTTTCTTGATCCAGAGTGCCAGATCTGCAATTGCATGTTCGGAAAGTTGCTTCTTGGGCGGCATCTGGAAATCCGGATCATGCCAGCGCACGGCCTCAATCAGGCGGCTTTTCTCTGGGTCGCCCAGGACTACTGCGACACCGGTTTCGCCGCCCTTGAGCAGGTCTTCGCGATTGTCGAGGTAGAGGCCGCCTTTGAGTTTTTTGGATTGATGGGAATGACACTCAAAGCAGGAATCAGCCAGGACAGGTCGAATTTTTCTTTCGAAGAACTCAGCATCGTCTTCGGCGTTCTGTTTTGGCAC
>DASWRJ010000393.1:0-1984 GCA_036403255.1 Verrucomicrobiia bacterium | reverse complement strand
AGTTTGCAAAAACTGGACAAGGCAACCGAGGGGCTGGAAGACCAGGGCCCGCTGAGCGTGCTTGGGATCATGATCAATAATTTGTTTTGATCATGCGGCGAGTGCGCCATGCAAGTTTTTGCCCGACATGCGGACGCAAACCATTGCATCAATATAGCCCTCACACTGGTTGTTTTTTGGCAAGCTGATCGTTTTGTTCGTTTTCCACGCCACCAAGTTGCCTAAATTCTAACAATTCACTCCCTTGCGCCTTATCGGCAGGACTTCTGCTGAATTGCTGCTGCCGCCAAAACCCGGCGGCAAATCCCCATAACCTGCAAATTCATCGGCAATTGCTATTGTAAACGCAGGCGGGGCAGAAAGGATTCCATGAGAACAGGATTTTTGATTGATATGGATGGTGTGATTTACCGGGAGAATAATTTAATTCCCGGTGCGACGGATTTCGTGCGCGCGCTCTGCAACACAGGCACGCCATTTTTATTTCTAACGAACAATTCAGCTCCGACTCCGGAAGATTTATCGGTGCGTCTCAAGCATCTAGGGATTCAAGGGCTTTCAGCGCGTCACTTCTATACGTCCGCTTTGAACACGGCGGATTTCTTAAGTGAGACGGATCCCGGGTGCACAGTCTTTGTTCTGGGCGAGGGCGGACTCTTGAGTGCCTTGCACGAACGGAAGATCGCGAATGATGCGATTCAGCCGAGGTATGTCGTGGTCGGCGAAGGCGCGACATCGATGGAGAAATTGACCAAAGCGCATGAGTGCATCGAGCGCGGTGCGCGCCTTCTGGCGACGAATCCGGATAATTGGTGCCCAGTTTCAAGTGAAAAAACGCGACCGGGCGCAGGGTCCACGGCCGCTTTCCTGGAAGCCAGCACAGGCCGGCGAGCCTATTACCTCGGAAAGCCAAATGGCTACATGTTTCACCGGGCACGGCGCAAACTTACTGAATTGGCGCTCGGCGAACCGGACGAAGTAGTGATGATTGGGGACACGATGGAAACAGATATTCGAGGAGCATTCGAGGCGGGGATGCATTCGTTTCTGGTGTTGAGTGGATCAACGCAGCTTGAATTAATCGGCGACTACGTTTACCAGCCTACGCGCGTTCTGCAAACGGTGGCTGATTTGGTAGAGGAATTGAAAAGCGGCATTGCCTCGGATCGTCTCGACAGTCCCGTTTTCCTGCCGAATGGATTGCATGGCACCAGACACGGGCACAGACATCAAACAGACATATTTGCGTTTCATAAACCGCGTCCGCGTCCGGCCATGACGAAATAAGCGCGTCGTGTGGAGGACTATTCCTGGAGTAATCGGCTGATGCGTTGCTCGAGCTGATTCTCAGCTTCCGTGTCGCGCAGATGGCCCTGTTTATCCACCAGCCACATGGTGGGAATGCTGAATATGCCGTACTGCAAAGCGAATTTATTGCCCCAACCTTTGCCATCGAAATATTGCGGCCAAGGCAGCTCTTTGTCTTTAATGAAGCGGCGCAAGGCTGTTTCTTTATCGTCCAATGAGATTGCGACAACCTCGAGACCCTTGCTGTGGAATTTTTCGTATGCCGATTTAACTTCGGGCATTCTGCCGACGCAAGGCCCGCAAGTGGTACTCCAAAACTCGACCAGCACAATTTTCCCCGTGAGTTTCGCCAGATCAACGGCGCGCCCATCCAGCGCCGTGAATTTAATCTGCAAAGGTTTGCCAACCTCATATGGCTTTGTGCCATCCACGAGATGTTGGGCGAGCTTTTTGGCCTCGGCAGGTGCATTAGGAGATTGGAGCACTTCACGAGCGATTTCGACGTTGGCCTTGTCCTCCTGGGCCGCGCCAAGCATCATGGTATATAGAAAAGCATTGGTTGGAAACAGCTTCAGGGCGGCATGCATGGCGTCGAGACCGGCTGCCTGAATTTCCTTCCCTAGCTTTTCATATCCTTCGGTAAAGATTCGCATGCCAAATTTTTTCATAGCTGCGG
>DASWRJ010000392.1:0-3123 GCA_036403255.1 Verrucomicrobiia bacterium | reverse complement strand
GCCATAGCTCGGAGGCCAAAAAGGTCAAAGGCGGTTTGTTCCTTGATACGCGCGATGCCGTGTTGAAGGGTGGGGATACCGGCGCCAGCATTGTCCCGGGCAATCCAGACAAAAGCCTTCTCATCAAAGCAGTCCGCTATACTGATGAAGAACTGCAGATGCCGCCCAAAAAGAAAAAATTGCCCGCGCAACAGATTGCGGATCTGGAAGCCTGGGTGAAGATGGGCGCGCCCGATCCGCGCGTTTCCAAAAATCCCGGTCTCGCAGACGCCATGAGCAGAACGAATCACTGGGCTTTCCAGCCGGTCAAACGTCCGGCATTGCCGGTGGTCAGAAACCAGGGCTGGATTCAGACCCCAGTGGACAGTTTTATTCTGGCGCGGTTGGAAGCCAAACAACTTACGCCCAGCCCGCGCGCTGACAAACGCACCCTGATCCGCCGCGCCACTTTTGATTTGCTCGGCTTGCCCCCAACGCTACAGGAAGTTGAAGCGTTCGAGGCCGACACTTCGCCCAAGGCCTACGAACATTTGATCGAGCGCCTGCTCGATTCCCCGCATTACGGCGAGCGTTGGGGCCGTTATTGGCTCGATGTCGCGCGTTATGCCGATACCAAAGGCTACGTCTTCGAGGAAGAACGGCGCTATCCCTATTCCTACACCTATCGCGATTGGGTGATACGCTCGTTGAACGAAGACCTGCCCTACAACCAATTTATCATCCAGCAATTGGCCGCCGATTTATTGCCGCTCGGTGAGGACAAACGCCCGCTGGCGGCGTTGGGTTATTTGACTCTGGGCCGGCGGTTCCTGAACAATCAGACGGACATCATTGATGATCGCATCGATGTAGTCTGCCGTGGAATGATGGGCCTAACCGTCGTTTGCGCGCGCTGCCACGATCACAAATTCGATCCCATCCCGACCAAAGATTACTATTCACTCTACGGTATTTTTGCCAGTTGCAACGAGCCGGCGGAAAAACCGCTTCTTGGGAAACAGGCCATGCCTCGTGATTACCCTGCCTATTTGGAAGAGCGCAAAAAGCGGCAGGACGAATTGAAAGAGTTCCGTGAAACTAAACAGGCGGAAGTTGTCACGAAATTGCGCGGTTCTATTGGTGATTATCTGCTGGCCCTGCACGACGGCACAAAATCAGATGATAAACTCGAGCGCCTGGCCCGCGAACGAAAACTCGATCCCGGCGTCGCCCGTAAATGGCGAGATTACTTCGCCAAACCCGAACGCAAGAAGGACGCCGCGTTTGCGCCGTGGTTTGCGCTCACTTCCATCTCGCAAACGAATTTCCAAGCGGATGCCCCGGAAGCCATCAGGAAATTGGAAGAAACAAAGAATATTGCTCCTCAATTGGCGCAAGCGTTCTCAGGCACAAATTTCCCCGCCACCTTAAAGGAAGTCGCCACTCTTTATAACAAAGTTTTCGCCACCGCCGCGAAAGATGAGAAGGCGGAAAAAGACGATCCTTTGCGCCGCGTGTTGTTTGCCGACAATTCACCCATTCTGGCCGGGTCCATTGATTTTGGCCGCTTGTATGATGTGCCAACGAGCCAGAAGCTGCGCGCGTTGCAGCGTAAAATAGATGAGCTTGATGCCACGCATCCCGGCGCTCCTCCGCGCGCCATGGCTCTCGTCGATAACGCCACGCCCACCACACCCCACGTTTTCAAGCGTGGCAATCCTTCAAATCCCGGCGAAGAAGTGCCGAGGCAATTTATTAAGATCGTCGCGGGTGAGAATCGCAAACCATTTCAAAAAGGGAGCGGTCGCCTTGAATTGGCCCAGGCCATCGCCAGTCCGGATAATCCCCTCACCGCGCGAGTGCTCGTCAATCGCGTCTGGATGTATCACATGGGCGCTCCGTTGGTGCGCACCCCGAGCGATTTTGGTGTGCGTTCCGATCCGCCAACTCACCCTGAACTGCTCGATTACCTTGCCGCGCGATTTATGGAAGAGGGTTGGTCGCTTAAGAAGCTCCATCGCTGGATCATGCTTTCCAGCGCGTATCAGCAGAGCAGCGAAGCCGGATTGCCCGGCACAAAGCTCGATCCGGCCAATCAGCTTTATTGGCGCATGAACCGGCATCGCCTTGACTTCGAATCCATGCGCGACACTTTTTTGGCGCTGTCTGGGAAACTAGACGATAGCGTCGGCGGCCGTCCCGTGGAACTGACTACCGAACCATTTACCACCAGGCGCACTGTCTACGGCTTTGTGGAGCGCCAGAATCTTCCCGGTCTATTTCGCACGTTCGACTTTGCCAGTCCTGATACGACCAGCCCCCAACGTTTCGCCACGACTGTCCCACAGCAAGCTTTGTTTCTCATGAACAGCCCCTTTGTCGTGCAGCAGGCGAAACAACTCGTCCAAAGGCCAGATGTCAAATCCCTCGCATCCGATGACCAGCGCATTCAGCGGCTCTATCAATTGACCTTTCAACGCAACCCGGATGCAGATGAGGTCGCGCTGGCCAAAAAATTCTTAAGCAGCCAAAACATCGCCGCCAAAGAACAGAAGCCTGAAAAACCGATTTGGCAGTACGGCTACGGCGCTTACGATGAAGGCAGCAAGCGCGTCAAAGAATTTCACTCGCTCCCGCATTTCACAAAATATGCCTGGCAAGGTGGTCCCGATCTCCCAGACCCGAAACTCGGCTGGGTGGTTCTGAATGCCGAAGGCGGTCACCCTGGCAACGACGCCCAACACGCTGCTATTCGACGCTGGATCGCTCCGCGCGACGGGACAATTTCCATAAGTGGTACGCTCGAACACAACAGTGACAAGGGTGATGGTGTCCGTGGCCGAATCGTCTCGAGCCGAAAAGGTCTGCTCGGTGAATGGATGGCCTTTAACAGCAAGACAAACACGCGTTCCGCAAAACTCGAGATCCGCGCGGGAGATACGATTGATTTTGTGACCGATTGCCGCGCAAATGTCGGCTTTGACTCTTTAAACTGGGCGCCGGTCATCAAGTACACGCAAAAATCCGCGGACGATCCGATGGAATTCAGCGCGAAGGCTGATTTTGGCCGCAAACCCGCGGAGAAGCCCAAGAGTCTCGGCCCCTGGGAGAAATACGCGCAAATCCTGCTCGACTCGAATGAGT
>DASWRJ010000391.1:0-2557 GCA_036403255.1 Verrucomicrobiia bacterium | reverse complement strand
CTCTTCACCGGCTGTCTCGAGCAAATAACGTTTATTTGGGAAGAGCGGCGTGAGGTTGTCAAAATGTGTTTTATTTTTCGCCTTGTCCGGGTCTTCATTGTCCACCGCCTCAACTTTTAGCAGCGCAAAAAACCGTTCTTTGTCCTTGGGCGGGCGAATCTGCCCGGCAACGACATTGCCCGTCTGCAAATCAAATCGGCGGATTTGCGAAGGGGAAACATAAATGTCCTCGGGGCACGGCAAATAATTGAAGCTCTGTGAGCGCAAAAAGCCAAAGCCCTCGGGCAACACTTCGAGCACGCCTTCGGAAAACAAAATGCCACTTCGTTCCGCATTTTTCTGCAGGATGTGGAAAATCACTTCATGCTTGCGCATGGTCCCGAAGTTTTCGATGCCCAGGTCGCGGGCCATCTGATTCAACTCGTTCATGGACATCGCCTGGAGCTTGGCAATGTTAATTGTCGCCCCGCCTGCTGGAGCCGGAGCCGGTGCCGGTTTGGGTTCGTCGCCCTGCTCTGGAGCGGTCGGCCGAGGTTGCTGCTCACCACGTCCTCCGCGAGGTGGACGCTGCCGCCCACGATTTTCCGGTGGCAAAGTTGCTGGCGGCTGCATGCGCGCGCCGTTGCCAGGCTCAACTGGTGCTACGGGCGGCTGCAGGTCAGAGGAGTCCTGCGGCCCGGTATTCTGGTCCTCAGTCGCGATGCCGACGGGCTGCTGCTTTTCAAACTCAGGTTTAGGTTTGCCCGGCCCTTTAGGTCGGGCCGTCTTTTTAGTTGCTCTAGCCATAGGTTAAATTCAATTCACGGTAGGCGGGCAAAACGGCAAACGCCGCGCGCCTCGCTGATGGATTGGCTCCGGCTGGAGAGTGTACCAACAACCGGAGGCTGGACAGGCTTAATTAACTCTTCTCAATAGGGCAAGGGAAATCTTGCCGTAAGTTCTAAAACACGTTGCCGCACCGAGTTCGCCGCGTCAACATTCTTTATGTCCATCAATACTTCACTGATCATGTCGGCCACAGCGGCCATTTCAGGTTCGCGCATGCCACGCGTGGTCACCGCAGGAGTGCCAAGCCGAACGCCGCTGGCCTGGAATGGTGAGCGCGTTTCGAAAGGAATCGTGTTTTTGTTCACGGTTATTCCGGCAGCATCCAGCGCCGCCTGACAATCTTTCCCGGTGATTCCCCGCGCTCCCACATCCACCAGCATCAGGTGATTGTCTGTTCCGCCGCTCACGAGGCGAAAACCATTGCGTTTCATCCCTTCGGCCAGTGCTTTTGCATTTTTGACAATCTGCTGCTGATATTGTTTGAAAGAAGGTTGCAGCGCTTCTTTCAAGCAAACGGCTTTACCGGCGATGACATGCATTAAAGGCCCGCCTTGAATCCCCGGAAACGCCTGAGAATCAATTTCTTTGGCATACTTCTCGCCGCAGAGAATCAATCCGCCGCGCGGTCCACGCAATGTTTTATGCGTCGTGGTGGTCACAAAGTCGGCATGGCCGACGGGCGAAGGATGCTCACCCGTGGCGACCAGGCCGGCAATATGCGCAATGTCTGCCAGAAGCATAGCTCCTGATTCCCGGGCGATTTGGCCCATGCGCTCGAAATCGATGACTCTCGAATAAGCGCTGGCGCCGACGGTAATCATTTTCGGCTTATGCTCGCGAGCCAGCCGCGCCAATTGATCATAGTCGATGCGCTCATCCTCCTTGCGCACTCCGTAATGGACGATCTCGAAAAAGCGCCCTGAAAAATTGGCCTTATTTCCGTGCGTTAAGTGTCCCCCATGGCTTAAGTCCATGGTCAGCATTTTGTCGCCAGGCTTCAGAAACGCGAAGTACACTGCCATATTCGCGCCACTGCCTGAGTGCGGCTGCACGTTGGCGTGCTCCGCCCCAAAAAGCTTTTTTGCGCGGTCAATCGCCAGTTGCTCGACGACATCCACATTCTCGCAGCCGCCATACCAGCGCTTCTTCGGATAGCCCTCGGCATATTTGTTCGTTAGGACCGAGCCCTGCGCTTCCATGACGGCGGGGCTGGTAAAATTCTCGCTGGCGATGAGCTCGATATTTTCCTGCTGGCGTTCGCGCTCGTTTTCAATCACCTCTGCGATTTCCGGATCAACGTTTCTTAATCTTAAGTCCATGAGTCGTGGTGTAGGTTCAAGTTTGCTGACACGCCGCTCGTGGCGGCCGCCTTCAAAATTAGCCGATAAAAATGCATCCACAATCCGGCGGGCCAGGTCCGGCGTGACCAGGCGCGCGCCGAGGCAAAGAATATTCGCGTCATTATGCTGCCGCGCCAGCGCGGCCATTTCGGCGTTCCAGACCAGAGCCGCGCGCGCCCCTGGAACTTTGTTCGCTGCAATACTCATGCCGATCCCTGAGGTGCAAAGGAGCAGGCCGAAATCATGTTTACGCTCGGCCACGCTCCGCGCCACAGCCTGCGCGAAGTCTGGATAATCGCTCGCGTCCTGCGAGCCTGTCCCAAAATCTGTCACGGAAACGCCGTGCTTGCCCAGGTGCTGCTTCAACACCTCTTTCAACTCAAATCCGC
>DASWRJ010000390.1:0-14603 GCA_036403255.1 Verrucomicrobiia bacterium | reverse complement strand
ACTCATGCCACTAGGCGAGATTCATGGCATTCATCCCGGCAGCGAGGTGACGGCGTTGGGAGCGGCGTTGACGGTGCGAGTGGGAGAGGGGCTGAAAGGCCGAGTGATTGATGGGTTGGGGCAACCGTTGGATAGTTTGGGCCCGATCCAGGCCGAACATACGGTAGGCTTGCACCTGGCGCCGCCGCATCCACTAAAGCGCCAGCGCATCAGCGATGTTTTTCAAACGGGCATCAAGTCAATTGACACGTTTACTCCATGCGGACGCGGCCAACGGCTGGGGATATTTGCAGGAAGTGGCGTCGGTAAATCGACGCTCCTGGGAATGATGGCCAGTCAGGCGGAAGCGGATGTGAATGTAATTGGGCTGATTGGCGAGCGCGGTCGCGAGGTCCGGGAATTTTTGGAAAAAGATTTAGGCGAAGCTGGCCGGAAGAAATCGGTTGTAGTCGTGGCGACCTCGAATGAGCCGGCGCTGGTGCGATTGAAAGGGGCGTTTTTGGCAATGTCGATCGCGGAGTATTTCCGCGACGCGGGGTTGAATGTTCTTTTAATGATGGATTCCATCACGCGCTTTGCAACGGCGCAGCGTGAGATCGGCCTGGCCATCGGCGAACCGCCCGCGACGCGCGGTTACACACCTTCGGTGTTTTCATTGTTACCGCGGCTTTTGGAGCGCGCAGGCACAGGCGAGAGCGGCTCGATCACAGGTTTATTCACCGTGTTGGTCGAGGCGGATGATATGGATGATCCTATTGCGGACTCGGTCCGCTCGATTTTGGACGGGCATATCGTGCTCTCCCGGGAACTGGCGATGCAGAACCATTATCCGGCGGTGGATGTACTGGCGAGCGTAAGCCGATTGGAGCGGGACTTATTAAGCGCCACGCAGTTGGAGCTTTCGGGAAAGGCGCGGGAAGCAATGTCGATTTATCGCAAGAACCAGGACCTGATCACGATCGGCGCTTACCCGCACGGATCGAACGCTGCCATCGACCATGCGATTCAAGCGCAAATAGCACTGCAAACCTTTTTACGACAGGGCGTCGAGCAGGGATTCAAAACGGCTGAGAGCTGGAAAGGCTTGCAGGAGGCAATGGCGGCCGCCACGGCTAAACCGAAGCCGGAAAAGATTCCCGCGCCCGCAGCCCGTCAGTTGGCCACAGCAGGAGCTAACACGTAACCAGAGCTATGAAGGGATTTAAATTTACACTGGAAGGTTTGCTGACCTTGCGCGAGCGCGAAGAGCAGGATGCGCTCACGGAGTATGGCGCGAGTTTGCGCCGGCTGGATGAGGCGCGGCAAACCGCATCGGCTGCGCAAAGGGAGCTGGAACTTGCGCAGGCAGAGTTGCAGGAGCTGTTTCTGAAATCGGCGCCCGCAGGCCGGCTCTCACAGATGCAGGACTATTGCCAGATGATGGAAAAGAAAAAGCGCGAATGTGATTACGCGTTGAAAGTGGCGCAAAACAAGAGCCACCAATCATTTTTGAAGCTGGTTTCCTCGCGTCAGGCTAAAGGCGTGGTGGAAAAATGCCTCCAGAACCAAAAGAAGCAATACGCGCAGCAGCGCCGAAAATTTGAGCAGAAGCAATCGGATGAACTTGTGAATCAGGGGCAATTGGTGGCTGGAATTCTGAATGGCGGCAAGGACAAATTTTTAAACTGATTATGATTAGAATACTTCAATCAAGCTGGATGACAGTCGTGCTGGGCAGCGTTTCCTATGCGGTTACGACCGTGTTGATTTTGTTTTCCGCGCATTTGAGTGTGCCACAAAGCACGGCCAAAGAAGCGCCGCGCAAAGTTGCGCCGTCCTGGGAATTTTATAATCCCGAAGTGGACCTGCTCATCACCGAGCTGAAAAACCAGAAAGCGGCGGTTGCAGCCAAAGAGAAGCAATTACAGGAGTTAGCCATGCGATTGGAGGCAGAGCGAGCCGAGATCTCAGTTGTGACGCAGGCTGTGCACCGGATGCAGATCGAATTTGATCGTAATATTGTGCGGGTGAAGGAAGAGGAAACGGCCAACCTGCGCAAATTGGCGAAGGTCTATTCCGGCATGACGCCGGAAGGTGCAGCGGCCATTCTCCGGCAAATGGATGACGACCAGATTGTGCGCTTCATGGTCTTCATGAAGGACGCGGACACCGCGCCGCTCCTTGAAAGCTTTGCCAAACTGGGCGAGCCGGAAGCCAAGCGGGCCGCATTAATTTCAGAACGGATTCGAACAGCCACCTTTAGGAACACGACAACGTCGAAATAACCAGCTTTGAACATGCAATTAAAGGCGGTCCCTGAAGCAAACTTGCCGGCAGCACCGGCCACAGGAGATGACTCACAGGGGAGCAAAGCGGAAGGATTAACAACCCAAAGCGATTCATTTGCGAAAGCGATGGATGACGCTTTGGAACAGAGCGGGCCGGCGGACACAGTGTCGTCCGGCACAGGTGCCGAAAAAGGGCAATCAAGAATTTTGCCCGCAAAACCAGCCTCACAGCAAACCCGGAGCGCAGTATCGCAGAGCAAAGAAGCAGTTTTGCAAAACGCGAAGACGCTTAACGTCCTGACGAAACCGGCAGAGGTTCTCATTGAGGACCCAGAGGAAGAAAAAAAGCCTGAGCCTGCAAAGCAGGACAATCCCACGACAAACCAACTCGTTTGTATATTGCCAAATTTAATTGAACCACCCCTACCGCAAATTGAAGCAAAGGCGATCCAACTGGCCAGTGGGGTGAGTATTGAACAGAGCGACGATATTTTGGGGAACGAAGAGCTGGGCGTTGAGCAGAAGGGAGGAGCAGTGGTGAATATCGGAAATGATTCCGTGACCAGCGGCGCGAAAAGAGTGACAAAGCAAATTTTGCAAAATACCTCCGCCGCACAGCCCTTGAATAAAATTTTAGGGCCGCTGCCAATTTCGATTCCCGCAAAAGCTCTCATTTCACATGCAAAGGAAATGCAGCTTGAACCCGAGAAGCACGTGGTGGAGGCAAAAAATGTCCCTGTGAAGCTTCCAGATGGCACAGGCGTTGCTAAAACTGCCCCTTGGATGAAGAAAGCGGAAGAAACAGGCAATTTAGACGCGAAAAAGGTCGAAACGACCGCACCAGCGGCAATTTTAGAGAGCGACTCGGCAGGAACTACTGCGCCTTCATCCCGGGAAAAAGTGGAAAATGGTTCAACGGCCAACGCCGAAAAAATTTCAAGCTACGCAGCCAATTCGCAAAGCGTGCAGGGCCTGGTGGAGATTGCGCCAACGCATGAAGAGAGCCGCATCGCAGCAACAGCCCCCCTGGAAAGATTGCAGGAAGGGATTCTGCATTCCGCGATGGAGTTGAAGCGCGTGCAAATGGATTCAATGTCCGTTGTGCTCAAGCCTGATACGAAAACGGAGCTGCACCTGCAACTATCGCTGCAAAACGGGCGAGTGGACGTCGAGGCCAGGCTCGATAAAGGAAACGTGGAACGCTTTCGCTCTGATTGGCACCTGCTCCAGCAAACACTGGCGGCCCATGACATTCACCTTAGGCCCATGGATGCAACCCCGCGCGATCCATCGGGCAATCAATCGCAGCAGAATGCGCGCGAGAAATTCGCGGGCGATTCCGCGCCGCAGTCCAAAAAAGACAATGACCAGCAGACAAAATTTTTCGAGGAGTTCCTTTCCGGTTCGGTAAACCTTTTTCCCAAACCAGCCGGCACACGCCGTTTCTGGGAGTCATGGGCTTAAAAAAATTATGGCAGTAGCAGCAATAAATCCAGTGGCGGCCACCCCTGTGGACGCACAAGCAAATGATGCTCTGAGCCGGTTGCCGACACAGACGTTGAACCAGGACGATTTTCTCAAATTGGTCGTGGCACAAATGACAAGCCAGGACCCGCTGAACCCGCAGAAGGACACTGAGTTCATCGCGCAGATGGCCCAATTCACTTCACTTGAGCAAACCAAAACCATGTCGAGCAATCTGGCACAGATGCGTTCGCAGCAGGAATTTTTACAAGCTTCCGCCACGCTCGGCCGGAACGTCACTTTACAGGACCGCAATGGCAATGTGACCACGGGAGTGGTGACGGCCATTGACGTAAACGCAGGGACGCCTCAAATAGTGGTCAACGGGCAGCCTCATGACATGACCGATGTGGTCTCGATTGAGGCTGCCAGTGGCCGCTACGCCGTCAATAAACAAAAATTATGATTCGTTCACTTAACTCGGGTGTCAGTGGTATCCAACAATTCCAGGAGGAGATGGATGTCATCGGCAATAACATTGCAAACGTCAACACGACCGGTTTCAAATCGGCGCGAGTGGATTTCGCCGATGCGTTCAGCGACACATTGCGCTCTTCGAGCGCGGCCAGCGGGAACAGTAGCGGCACGCCATCGATTCAGATTGGATCCGGTGTGACGACGACATCGATCCGCAATATTTACACGCAGGGCGCGGTGACGCGCACTGGCTATTCCACTGACCTGGCTGTTTCGGGTGATGGATTCTTTGTGGTGCGCGACCCGGTAAATGACAGCAACTATGTCACGCGGGCGGGCAACTTCAGACTGGACTCGAACAATTTCCTGACGAATGACAATGGATTGCACGTGCAGGGTTTTACCGATCCCGGCCTGACCACCCGAGGCGACATTGTGATCGATGCGTCGCAACGGCCTTCGAACATTGATCCGACCGCCACCATGAGTTCCTATAGCATCGATACGGAAGGGAAAATCACAATTAAGATGTCCGATGGCAGCGAATTTGTGCGCGGGCAGATTTTAATGCAGCGCTTTAGCGATCCGCAATCTTTGCAAAAAGAAGGTTTGAACCTTTATTCAGGCATTGGATCCGCGGGCCCGCTCGGCGGAAATAGTTCTCCGACGGCGGAAGCGCCAGGCACCAATGGACTGGGCCGGATTGAATCGGGAGCATTGGAGCTATCGAATGTCGATCTTGCAGGTGAATTTACGAGCATGATCACGACCCAACGGGCGTTCCAGGCCAGCGCGCGCGTTATCACGACCAGCGATGAAATGCTCCAGGAGTTGGTCAATCTCAAACACTAATTCTTTAGCACAGCCATGCCGAATCCAACTGAAGCCAAGGGAGAAGCTACACCCGCGCCAACGGAAAGTTCGGGCGGCTTTAAAGCGTGGCTGCCACTCGTAGTCACGCTGGTATTGATGCCAGTGCTGGCCTACTTCATGACGACGATGGTCCTTTTGCCAAAGCTGACGAAGTCACTCGGCGTGCAAAATGTCAGCGCGCGTGAAGGGGGCGAAACCAGCACAGCGAGCGGGCATGAAAGCAAAGGCAGCCATGAAGCGCAGGGAGGAAAAGGCAAAGTGAAGGTGCCCTTGAGCAAGATCGTGGTGAACGTATCCGGCAGTCTCGGTTCCCGGTTGCTGCTGGCCAGCCTGACGCTGGCGGGCAACAACAATGATTTTAAAACGAAGATCGAGGAAAATAACGATCAACTTCGCGATCTGGCGGCCAGCATCCTGAGCAGCAAAACCATTTCCGACCTGGAAAAACCGGAAGCACGAAATCTGCTGCGCGCCGAGCTCATCTCGCAATTTAATACCGTCCTTGGAGGCGGTGTGCAGGACATTTACTTGACCGAATTCGCTATTCAATAACATGAGTTCACCCGCCGAAACGCCACCGAATCTCGCTGTGCTGCTGGATATCCCGGTCAAAGTCTCTGTTGAACTGGGCGATTGCCGGCTGCCGATGCGCGAGGTGCTGCAATTAAATCCTGGCTCCGTGGTGCAACTCGATAAAGTGGCCGATGCACCGGTGGATCTATACGTAAACGACAAGTTGATCGCTCGAGGCGAAGTGGTGGTTTTGGACAATCATTACGGTATCAAACTGACTGAAATCCTGGCGCGATGAAGGCTTATTGGGTCATTCTCGATTCCGGCATAGCGGGAACGGCCAAGCGGTCCGGTCGCGGAACGGGGCCAAAATCGGATCGGCAGAAACGCAGTCCAGCCAGCAAAAGCACCCGCCGCAAAACTTCTCCCAATACCAAAGCCAAGCGTCACTCCTGCCTGACGGCTTATTTCAAGGTCATTCATTTTCTGTTCCTGATTGGTCTTCTGGGCATGACTCAGGTGCAAGCGGCGGAGAGCACATTACTATCTGGCAGCAACGCGAGTTTTCCGAGCACGAGTTTTTCTGTCCTGCGCGTTTTCGGCTCGTTCATCATAGTGCTTGCGCTCTTCTGCGGCGGAGTTTGGGTTTTCAAAAATTGGCAGCGTCTGGCCGTGCACAAGGGCCGTTCACCTAAGCTGAATATTCATGAGGTGAAATCGATCGGCGGGCGCCATTCGCTTTTTGTTGTCGGTTACGAGCAGCAGCGTTTTCTGGTGGCCTCATCGCCAGGAGGAGTGCAACTCCTTACGCACCTGCCCGAGGCTGATACGAGCGCGGTTAGTGAATCTGCCCCGGCGCCCGCTCCAGCTTTTGCGCAGGCACTTCAACGCGTTTTGGCGGGGAGATCATGACCGCCGAGTCCCACACCTCGCAGCAAGAGCAAGCTGCGCTGCTGCTTCCACGCGAGCCGCTGGTTTTGTTGTTGCAAAATGCGAAGCCCGAGCCGGAAAAGTCCGTGCCGTTGGTACGGCACCCTCACTTGGGCAAACAGCATCAGCGCAAACAAATATTTTACCGATTTCGCCTCGGACTCTCTCTCTGCATTTTACTTTTTTTTGTCAAACTTCCGTCGGTATCAGCGCAAAACGTTGTGCCGCAAACGGTCACGCAGCCGACCAATAGCACCAATGCGATTTCGCTGCCCTTTAAGTTGAATCTGGGCGTGGAATCCGGCGGGCAAGGTCAGGACGTTGATATTGGGATCAAAATCCTTTTTGCGATTACGCTGCTGACACTCGCGCCATCCATCATTCTGTTAATGACCGCTTTTACGCGAATTGTGATTGTGCTTTCGTTTGTGCGCACGGCCCTTTCCCTGCAAGGCACACCAGCCAATCAAATCATTATTGGGCTGAGCATGTTCATCACGTTTTTCATCATGGCCCCGGTCTGGGAAAAAATAAACCATGATGCCATTGAGCCCTATCAAGCCAAACAAATCTCCGGCCAGGCCGCCATGGATGCCGCTTCCGGGCATTTGCGCGCGTTTATGTTGCGGCAAACTCGGGCCAAGGACGTGGAGCTTTTCGTGGCCATGGCCAAATTGGGCCCAACCTCGCTGGATAAACTGCCGCTCAAAGTGGTCGTGCCAGGATTTATTATCAGCGAATTGCGAACGGCCTTTCAGATGGGGTTTTTGCTGTTTGTGCCATTCATACTGATCGATTTGATCGTGGCGACCGTGCTGATGAGCCTCGGCATGATGATGATGCCGCCCACGACCATCTCATTACCGCTAAAAATTCTGCTGTTCGTATTAGTGGATGGCTGGGGGCTGGTCGTGCGCTCGCTCGTGCAGAGTTTTGGTGGCTAAAAATCCGAAATTGCCATGAATTCCGAATTTGCCGTTGAAATTTTGAAAGCGACCATCTTTCAGGCAGTCACGCTGGCCGCGCCGGTGCTCCTGGCGGCGATGATCATCGGCCTGCTGGTCAGCCTTTTCCAGGCAGTGACCACTATTCACGAGCAAACCTTGAGCTTTGTGCCGAAGGCGCTCGGCATTGTGGCGCTGCTGGTCCTGTTGCTGCCGTGGATGCTGCGCAACGTTATGGAATTTACGACCGTGATGATCGAAAAAATGCCGGAAATGGTGAAGTGAAGCACTCAGGGAGGCCGAGTGGCCTCAAGCAAAGCTGATGCAGTTTGATCTAACAATCTGGTTGCTCGTGTTTTTACGGGCCAGCGCGCTGCTGGTCATCTTTCCGCTTTTCTCGATCCAAAATTTCCCGGTGCAACTCCGACTGGCCGTTGGAGCAATCCTCGCCTGCCTGCTGACTCCCCTTTTGCCGGGGTTGGTTTCCACTCCGCATTCGCTCGTCGGCCTGATCCTGTTGATGGCCCGGGAAGTCGCCATCGGATTGCTCCTGGGCTTCGTTACGCGCTTCATATTTTACATTCTTGAGTTTGCCGGAAATTTGATTGCGTCAGAAATTGGTTTGAACATGGCGGCCACACTCAACCCATTCACACATTTGCGCAGCGATATTCCAGGCATGACCCTGTATTATCTCGGCGCCCTGCTTTTTCTAACGCTTGATTTGCATCACGCCTTGTTAATCGCCTTCCAACGGGCTTATACAGTTCTGCCCATTGGTGGTGGCCACTTGACCTCGGGGTTGTTCTCACATTTTATCGGGATCACGAGTAATTTATTCGTGGTCGGCTTGCTCATCGCCGCTCCCATTATCGCGGTCTCATTTTTGATTAATTTGGTGTTCTCGGTGCTGGGCCGAGCGGTGCCGCAGATGAATGTTTTTTCGGAGAGCTTTTCATTCAGGATTCTGGCGGGGCTGAGCGTGTTTGGCTTAAGCCTAACGTTGATGGCACAGCACGTTGCAAATTATTTGCAGCGCCTGCCGGACGATTTCCTGCGGGTAGCACAACTCATGGCCGGAACCTAAGAAGCTCATGAGCGATCAGCGTGGCGAAAAAACAGAGCAACCGACACCAAGGCGGTTGGAAGAGGCCATTAAGAAAGGCCAGTTCGGCCGCAGCGCGGAAGTGCAGACGGTCTTTGTGCTGCTCGCCGGAGTGGTGGCGCTCAGTTTCACCGGCAGCGAAATGTGGCGGCTCCTTACCGGCTCCTTTGTGGGCACGCTGGGACATTTGCACGAGTTCTCGCTCTCGCTCGACAACATGCAATCGTATGCGGTGCACGGTTCGCTCTTCATCGGGCAATGCCTTTGGCCGCTGATCCTGGCGGTGGTGCTGGCTGGCCTGCTGGCGGGCGGCATCCAAACTCGATTTCAAACGGCCAGCGAGGCGCTCTCGGTCAATTGGGAGCGAGTCAATCCGCTGGCCGGATTGAAAAGGATCTTTTCCGGGCAATCCGCCGTGCCGACGCTGGTGGCGGCCTTGAAATTAACGGCGGTGATTGGGCTGAGTTATGGCGAAGTCCGCTCGATCATTCACGATCCCATTTTTTATTCGGCGGTCAGTCCGCAGCGGGTCGGACAATTTCTCGCACAAACAGCGTCGAGCATAGTGCTGCGCGTGGCCGCCGCGCTGGCGGTCGTGGCTGCGGCGGATTATGGCTATCAATTTTGGAAGAACAGCCGGGAGTTGATGATGACCAAGGAGGAAGTCAAAGAAGAATCCAAGAGCACGGAAGGCAATCCACAAATGAAAGCGCGCATGCGCCGCAAACGGCAGCGCGGGCAGCGCAAAATGTTTTTGGATGTGCCGAAAGCCGACGTGATTGTCACCAACCCGACGCATATCGCGATCGCCTTGCGCTACGATCGCAAAACCATGCGCGCGCCAAGGATTTTGGCCAAAGGCATCCGGCTCAATGCCGCGCGCATCCGCGAAATTGCCCAGCAACATCAAATCCCGATTGTGGAGAACAAGCCGCTGGCGCGCATGATGTTTAAATACGGGAAGGTTGGTGGCGAAATTCCTGCTCAACTTTATGCGGCGGTGGCGGAGATTTTAGCCTGGGTCTATCGCGTAAATCGTTACCGATACTACGCAGAACAAAACAACGCCAACGCTTAAACCATGGCCGCAAAACAATCCAATCTTTCGCGGTTGTTCCGCCAGGGCGACCTCTGGCTGGTCTTTGGCTTATTTGGCACGATTTTGCTGCTGATTTTGCCGGTCCCGCCGTTGTTGCTCGATTCATTGCTGGCGGCGAGCATCGCGATGTCGCTGTTGATCGTGCTGGTTATTTTATACCTGCGCGAGCCTTCGGATTTCACCGGCTTTCCCACGCTGCTGCTGTTTATCACTTTATTTCGGCTGGCCCTGAACGTGGCTTCGACCCGGCTGATTTTGCTAGATGGCTATGCCGGACATATCATTGAGGCGTTCGGAAATTTTGTAGTGCGCGGCAACTACGTGGTTGGCCTCGTTATCTTTCTCATTCTGGTGTTGATCAATTTTGTGGTCATTACCAAAGGCGCCGGGCGCATCGCCGAAGTCGCGGCCAGGTTCACGTTGGACGCGCTGCCCGGCAAACAAATGGCCATTGATGCCGAGTTGAACGCGGGGATCATCAACGAAGTTGAAGCACGCCAGAGACGGCGCAAAGTTGAAGAGGAAGCCGATTTTTACGGCGCGATGGATGGTGCAAGCAAGTTTGTGCGCGGGGATGCGATTGCGGCCATTCTGATTACCCTGGTCAACGTGTTGGGTGGTTTTGCCATCGGGATTGTGCAAAAGGGGATGACCGTCTCCGAATCCTTGCAGCGGTTTACTTTGCTTTCCATTGGGGACGGATTGGTTTCGCAAATTCCGGCGCTGATTGTCTCGACGGCAGCGGGCATTTTGGTGACTCGGGCCGCTTCTAAAAATGATCTGGGTCACGATCTGAGCCGGCAATTGCTTTTTTATCCACGCGCGCTTTGGGTGCTCACCGTGATGTTGGTGGTGATGGCACTTGTTCCAGGCTTGCCGATGCTTCCGTTTGCGATGCTCGCTTTGGGCACAGGGTTTTTGGCGCGCGCCTTGCAAAAGCGGGGGCCCTTGGCTGGCGCGCCAGACGCGGTCACTGTACCAGTCACAGTAGGCAAGGACGGCAAAACGCAGACTGCCGCGCCTGCGACTGGAGCGGCCGAAAAACTCGAAACTTTGCTCAACCTCGATAGCCTTCAAATCGAGCTGGGCTACGCGCTCGTGTGCCTGGCTGATACGCGTAAAGGAGGCGATTTGCTCGAACGTGTTACAGGCGTGCGTCGGACATTTGCGCAGGAAATGGGAGTAATAGTTCCGCCTATTCGGTTGCGCGATAATTTGCAGCTTGGGCCGAATGAGTACCGATTTGTGCTCAAGGGAAACCCGATTGCCAAAGGTGAACTGAATCCAAACCAATGGCTGGCCATGAACGCCACAAACAGCAAAGTCACATTAAAAGGCATCCCGACAACTGAGCCGGTTTTTCAATTGCCGGCAACCTGGATTACCGAAGTGGAACGCAAGAACGCGGAAGTCAATGGCTATACGGTCGTGGATGCCGCTTCTGTGCTGGTGACGCATCTTTCTGAAACGATTAAACGCCACAGCCATGAAATCCTGAGCCGCCAGGATGTGCAGGTGCTTTTGGATAATTTGAAGCAAACGCATCCCACGGTCGTAAACGAATTAATTCCAGCTCTGTTGAACGTCGGCCAAGTGCAACGCATTTTGCAGAATCTCCTGGCTGAAGGGGTCTCGATTCGCAATCTGGCCGGGATTTTGGAGAAGGTCAGCGATTACGCGCATGTGACTAAAAATCCCGATGAGCTTTCCGAGTATGCGCGTCGCGCCCTTGGTCCGCAGCTTACGCGCGCTTATCAAGTCGAGGGAAATCGCTTGCGCGCCATCACGCTGGAGCCGCGCCTCGAGCAGCAAATTGCGCAAGGGGTGCGCCAAACGCCAACGGAAACGGCGCTCACCATGGAGCCGCGCCTGGCTAGACATTTGGTCGATTCGCTTTCCAAAGCGATCCAGCAGATGCTCTCGGCTGGGCATCCGCCGGTCGTGCTCTGCGCGCCACCCATTCGGTTAGCTTTTCGGCGATTCTTCGAAACGACGTTTTCAGAACTGGCCGTGCTTTCGTATTCTGAAGTCCCCCCGCGCATTGATGTCTTAAATGCCGCAGTCATCCCAGGCTTCGAGGCCGCATGAGCCTGAATCGAGAACTCAAGAGCCCGGCCATGAGCGGACTGCTTGCGGAAATTCGGCGGCGTCATGAAGCGCTTGAGCCTAAATTAGCGGTGGCGACAGGCCCGCGTTTTCAAGCATTGGTTGGGCGTCGGCCCGAACGCAACGCTGGAGCGGACCTTCGCTGGCCTCTCGGTGAATGGCTGCAAGGACAGGGTGTGTTGCCGGAATACGTTGCGCGGATACGCGAAGACCTTTCGGTTGAAAAAATTGCCAGTTCACTCGAAGCGGATTTGGCGGATTTGGCTCGCCACTTGCAGGCGAGTTGGCGTTCGCCTGCTCCTTTTTCTGAAAGGCAAATGCATCTTTTCGTGGGGCCGGCTGGAGCGGGCAAAACGACCGTGCTTTGCAAATGGCTGGCGCAGGCGGTCCTGGTGCGCGAGCAAAGCGCAAGCGTGCTTCGCCTGGATGGTCAGACTGCAAACCACGCGGAATTTTTGAATGTTTTTGCCGAGGCTCTGCATGTGCCAGTGCATCGCCGCAGTGCCGAAGTATCCGCGCCTGCTATAGGATTTATTGATTTGCCCGGATTCGATCCTTCGGAGAGGAGTGCGTTCGAGGAATTGCAAACGGCATTAGGTGCATCCGCAGACATTTCCGTTCACATCGTGCTGAACGGCGCATACGAGGCCACCCTGTTGCTGGATTGGGCGAAACGTTTCGACGCAGTGATGCGTGAGGCGAAGAATTTTCCGGTTAGCTCCAGGGATGTGATAATCACGCATCTCGACGAGGAGAAGCGCTGGGGCAAAATGTTGAACTTGGTTTACGGAACGGAACTACCGCTCTCCTATTTAAGTGCCGGGCAAAATGTTCCGGGAATGTTCCTGCCTGCGTCACCAGCGCAGCTTTTGAACTCAGCAGCGGCATAAAATTGCCGTTGTTGTGAAAGGCGGCCTAATTTCGAGTGCTGGCAAAGCAACTGCTAATCGACAAACGGTCAGAAGAATTTATGCGTGTTTTGATGATTCTGGGCGGCCTGATCGGCTTCCTGATTGGCATCTGCCTTGGAGCAGCCCAAGGCAGTGCTCTGCCCAAAATCCTTTGGCGCGCGAGTATAGCGGCATTTTTGTCCGGCGTGGTCCTGAGGTGGTGGGGCAAAGTCTGGTTGAACAGCTTGCGAAAAGAAATCAGGGAACGCTCCATGCCCATCCAGCAACAGCCGAACGCGAAATGATTCACTCATGATTTCTTTTCCTAAATCAGATACTGAAGTGGTCGCACTCGGGGAAAACCGTTTGGGCCAAACTGAGCTTTGGCGCCGGTACCAATCTTCCATGCCTGGCGAAAATGCCGAGGAAGAATTGGTCAAACGCTACCTACCGCTTGTCAAGACGGTCGTTGGGAAAATTTCCATGACCCTGCCGGCCCATGTCGATCCAGACGATCTTTACAGTGCTGGCCTGATGGGTTTGCTCAACGCCGTGCGCAATTATAAACCCGACATCGGTTCGCCATTTGAAGCTTATGCCCGCCTGCGTATTCGCGGTGAAGTGCTTGATGAACTGCGCCGCATGGATTGGGTCCCGAGGTCCGTGCATCTTAAAGCGCGTAAAATTCAGGCGGCCATGGAAAAATTGAGCCAGGAGAGTGGCGGCGCGATTGCCGAAGACGAAGAAATGGCCGCGGAACTTGGCTTGGCAGTCCCGGAGTACCGGCGCTGGCTCGAAGATGTGCGCCCAACCACGTTCGTCAGCCTCGATACGATTTCAGGTCCCGATTCCGAGGACGAAGGCGCCGAACGCAATGTAGTTGCCGACCCGAATGTTCCACACGCGGCCGAAACGGCATCGCAAAAAGAATTAAGCGTTCTCATCGCCGAACGAATCGAGGCATTGCCCCCGCTCTATAAAAAGATTCTGGCGCTTTATTATTTCGAAGATTTGAGGGTGAAGGAAATCGCGGCGATTTGCGGCTTTAGCGAATCACATATTTGCCAGGTGCACGCCAAGGCTATTCTCGCGATTAAAAGTCAAATTGAAGCGGCTGAGGCGAGCCGCTTAAAACCGAAAGCGACACTGCTCAGATGATTGTTTTCATTGGAGTTTTTATCGTTTTTGCCTCCGTGATCGGCGGGTTCATCATGGGCGGAGGCCATGTCGGCGCGTTGCTGCATGCATCTGAGTTGATCGTGATTGCGGGCGCGGCCTTTGGCGCGTTGGTCATCATGTCCCCGAAGAAGGTGCTGATCGACATGTTCAAGATGACCATACAATCGATCAAAGGTTCGCCTTACTCGAAAAAGAATTATGACGAATTGCTGAAAGCTCTTTATGAGCTTTTCCTGCTTGGCCGGCGCAACGGCATGATTGCGTTGGAAGAGCACGTCATGAATCCCGACAGCAGCGGCATTTTTCAAAAATATCCCACGTTCCTGAAGAACCATCATGCCGTCACTTTCTTGTGCAACGGGTTGCGCCCAATCATTGACGGCAAAATCAAGCCTGACCAGCTCAAGGTCCTGATGGACACCGAAATGGCCAGCATGGAGGAGGAGCATCAAGCGCCGATTAACGTGCTCACCAAAGCGGCTGACGCGATGCCGGGCTTTGGCATTGTGGCGGCGGTGTTGGGCATTGTCATAACGATGGCGGCGATTTCGGGACCAATCGAGGAAATCGGTCACAAGGTAGCGGCGGCGCTGGTTGGCACATTCCTCGGCATATTTATTTCCTACGGCTTCATGAACCCGCTGGCTGTCAATATGGAATTCATCTGCGCCGCGGAAATGTGCTACACCCGCTGCATCGCGGCCAGTGTCCTGAGCTTTGCCAACGGCATGGCCCCGATCATGGCGGTGGAAGTGG
>DASWRJ010000389.1:0-9244 GCA_036403255.1 Verrucomicrobiia bacterium | reverse complement strand
GGAGAATCACCTGCCCTCAGTTTTCCGTCGCGCTCTCGGGGCGGCCAGCTTCTCCAGCCTTTCTGAAATTTGTCGCAAGCTGCTCGAAAGGAAGCGTAGCGCTTAACTTCCGGCCGTTTTTGCAAAAAATCTTCAAAACTTTTACGGCGTTCGCTTCTGGTCGAAAAAAAGCAGTCCGCCAAAAGAAGAAGCACTTTCCGGCGCAGTTCCGCCTGCCTGTCATAATCAAGCAGCGGCTCTGCGCGAAATGTATGCAGCCTCTTGGCAAAAGTATTTGCCTCCATCAACTTTCGTGCACGCAGGCAACACTCCAATTCGGGCACTGCGGTGATATCAATATAGAACTCGTTCCAAAACAACCGGCTGACGGGCGAGTACGGGCTCGGGTCGCAACTTGGCTTATTAAGAGAGGCTGCGAGCAGCGGGAGCGTGCCCATTATTGTGCCGCCCTGCGGGCTGACCCAATCTGAAAACCGCCGCCAATCTCCGAAATTGCCAGCGCCCCAGCTTCGCTCCGAATGCGCCGCATAGAGTGGAAGAAACAAACCCCAATGCCGCCGATGCCCAGGTTCAGCATAGCTTTGCGTCGGGGCTGAAATTAGTAACATCCGGCTCTCACAATGTCCGACGCAAAATCTAAGTTGATGATAACCGTACGGCATCGCAGGCAAGTTGATCTCTTTTAAATGGTAAGTTCTACCTGCAATTGTTGAACCCCGATTTATCCGCAAGCCGGACAGTTTAAATGGTATTTTTAGAATTGAACCGTCCTCCAGTGATATTTCGCAGCGTGCCGCTTTCTTTTCAAGGTCGGCTGGTATGCGCAAACTCAGCCTTGAGCGCTTTCCGTCCCATGAGACTGCCACTGGTTCCAGGCAACGAGCCCAATGAGCGCGCTTCTCCGCATTTAAAGCTTCGCGAATCATCCCCGGTGAATCAGCACCCACTCCCAGGCAGCGCAGCACATTCTTCAAGACTTCTGGCGAAGCCACTTTGGTTTTGCAATCCATGCTATAGTAGCCGATTTGCACGCCGCATAATTTGGCGAGTTCCTTCAGTTCAGTTTGAGGTGCGGGCTTCATGCTTTTTTCCCGTCCTGAACCAATTGTAGAATCCCCTGAAGCGGTATCTTCACCCAGGCGGGCCGATTATTCAGTTCGTAACCCAGCTCATAAATGGCTTTTTCGAGGAGATGCGCATTGAGCAGAATGGAAAGCTCCTCACGAGTGTTTGGAAGCAAATTTGATTGTGCGACAACTGCCAGATACGCCTTCAGAAATTGTCCACTACACCAGTCATACCAAACACGCGTCCACGGTTCGACCAGAGGCAATTGTTCCTCCTTCAAGTTGCCCAATTCGTGCTGCTGCCAAAGCGCGGCATAAGTCGCGTAATCAAATGAGCGAATCATCCCTGCTACATCACGGAATGGAGAGCGCTTGATTCGACGTTCGCCCAGAGGCCGCGCTGGCTCGCCCTCGAAATCAATAATGACAAAATCCTTGCCCGTATAAAGAACCTGCCCGAGATGAAAATCACCATGGCAGCGAATGCGCATCGCCTGGAACTTGCCTTGTGATACCAATTTAAATTGGTCAATGATCTGCTTTTCCGAGGCAAACGCTTTTTCTGCCAAAACTTGCGTTCCCTGTGGCAAAGTCTTCCAACGAGTGCGCAGCAGGTGCAGATTTTGCATAGCCAGATTGCGCATCGATTGATACAGGGCCCGCTGGTAAAAGGGGGTAAACGGCTCCGGCGCAAACTCCCTTTTCTCTCCATCGGCCGCCAAAGCGAGATGCAGTTCTCCAGTGCGTTGCCCGAGTAGTCTGGCCAGCTCAATATAAGTCCCGATTAGATCTGAAATGGAATCAGGCACGGCTTCGCTTGCCAGTTCCAAAAGTCCTTCATGAGTCCGCAATTTGTCCTGGGCTTCCTCGGGAAGCGTCCGCACACGATCGAAATAACGGCCCAGCATATCCAGAGTGTAAGGCCACGCATCTTTGCTCTCCGGCACAAGCCCGCTTAATAATCCGAGGCTGAACTGCTCGCCCGATTTCTTATTGTGATATTCAAGCCACCCCGCCACTGCGGGAATGTGTTCGAAGCGATGCTCTGTTAGGAACCGGCCTATTTCTAAATCCGGATTCAATCCTGGCTCAAGCCGGCGAAACAATTTTAAAATAAATTTGTCTTCATAAACGATCGAGCTGTTGCTCTGCTCCACGCGCCCGATGGACGGCTCGGGCAATCCGTGTCCATTTCGCAAGCGCCGCCAGGCCGCAGTTGCATTAGCTTCAATCTCTCCTTGCGAGCTTGTAAAACTTCTTTTACGGCTGATTGAATCGAGCAATGCCTTACCAAATTCCGCCTGGCCCATTGCATCGTACAAAACCCCTTCTTCACCGCTGGAGCCAAACCGCACCGGCGCAAGTATTAAATGCGGCGATCGTGTCTTGAGTTTCTCAGACCATTTGCCCACGGCCATCGCAATGGGCAAAAAATAATTTTCCGGATCACCCTGCACGTAATCAACCAACAGGATCGTCACATACGAACGTTCATTGGCGCTGCCAACAGGCACGGAATCCTGAATGTGAACAGCTTTGATCTCGCGGCTTTTCCCCCCAAACCAGCGGCTTGCCTGCAAATAGCCGGGTAGCAATGCTTCTAAATCTTGCATGCCTCGGCCAGTAATCACATCCTCCCAACTCTCCTCCACTTCAATTACTGCGTGTTTGCCGTTTCCTGAGCCACCGTCATTGCCAGCCGCGTCTTTCTGTTGCGGCAGCAAAAACCAAAACGCGGCATGCGGACTCAACGTCAGAAAATACGGTTTTTCTGTGATCACAGGAAACTGAGTGCGCCCAAACAGTTCCAATGGCACCGAACCTTTAAATGAAGCTAAATCCAATTCCACTGGCTGCGGAAACCGTGACAAATTAACGACGACGAGAATCCGCTCGTCCCCCAATTCCCGAACAAATGCCAAAATCTTGCGGTTGTCAGGATGCAGAAATTCAATCGTTCCTTTGCCAAATGCCTTCCATCTTTTCCGCAGGGCCAGCATCCGTTTGGTCCACCACAGCAACGAATTCGGATTCGACTGTTGCGCTTCCACATTCACTGTCTCGTAGTGGTATTCGGGATCCAGGATGACTGGCAAATAAAGCGCTTGCGGACTGGCTCGCGAGAACCCAGCATTTTTATCGGAGTTCCATTGCATCGGCGTACGGACGCCATTCCGGTCACCAAGAAACGTATTGTCCCCCATTCCTATTTCGTCGCCATAGTAGAGCACCGGAATGCCAGGAAGCGAAAAAAGCAGCAGGTTGAGCAGCTCGATTTTCCGGCGATCGTTGCCAAGCAGAGGCGCGAGCCGACGCCGAATGCCAAGATTGATGCGCGCCCGCACGTCATGCGCGTAAACGCGATACATATAATCGCGCTCTTCGTCCGTGACCATTTCAAGGGTTAATTCATCGTGATTTCGCAAGAACAAGGCCCATTGGCTCGTCTCTGGAATAGCCGGCGTTTGCTCCAGAATATCTACAATCGGCACGCGGTCTTCCATGCGCAGAGCCATGAACAAACGCGGCATAAGAGGAAAATGAAAAGCCGTATGGCATTCATCACCTTTGCCCTGGCCGAAATAGCAGACCGCCTCCTCGGGCCATTGGTTGGCTTCTGCGAGCAGAATACGGTCGCCATATTTGTCGTCCAGATGATGGCGCAGAATTTTGAGAAACTGGTGGGTTTCAGGGAGGTTCTCGCACGAGGTCCCTTCCTTCTCGTAAAGGTAGGGTACTGCGTCCAACCGCACACCATCTACTCCCATATCCAACCAAAAATCGAGCACCTTGGTTATTTCACGATGCACCTGCGGATTGTCATAATTCAAGTCGGGTTGATGGGAATAAAAGCGATGCCAGAAATACGCTTGGGCTACCGGGTCCCACGTCCAATTGGAGGTCTCGAAGTCTTTGAAGATAATCCGGGCGTCTTTGTATTTATCCGGAGTGTCGCTCCAAACATAATAGTCGCGCGCCGCACTCCCTGCCGCGGACCGTCGCGCGCGTTGGAACCAGGGATGCTGATCGGAAGTGTGATTCACCACCAACTCCGTGATTACGCGGAGTCCTCGTGAGTGCGCTTCGCGCAGGAGCGCCTTGAAGTCCGCCAGGCTGCCGTAGATCGGATTGATCGCGTAATAATCGGCAATGTCATAACCGTCATCCCGAAGTGGAGACGGATAAAACGGCAGCAACCAAATTGCCGTAACACCAAGGTCCTGCAGGTAATCCAGCTTTTGGGTCAGCCCTTCAAGATCGCCAATTCCATCGCCATTACTGTCGTGAAAGGCGCGAATGTGTACCTCATAAATTATGGCGTTCTGATACCAAAGTGGATCTTTTCGCGCCGTTAGTTTCTTCGCCATCAATCACCTGCGCTTCTTACAAAAAATAGTCAAAGTCCTGTTCCCGCCGGACGAATCGCCGCACGCGAAAGACATGCGCTGGCACATATTGGGGATTTAACTCCACATAATTCCTTGCGCCGTGCCAAAGAAAGCGTGCATCAGTTATTAAGTCATGAAACTGACAATTGTCGCTTGGGTTAAACCCCCATCTTTCGAATGGTAACAGCAACCAGCCTTTCTGGGTGTGGTGCGGGTCCAGATTCACCACGGTTACAATCAGGTTCTCCCCGTCACTGCTCGTCTTGCTATAGGCAATTAGATTTTCGTTGTCGATCTCGTGGAACTCCAATGTGTCATTGCCATGCAATGCTGGATTCTCACGGCGAATGCGGTTGATGCGCTTAATCAAATCGCGCAATGTGCCGCCGGTATTCCAGTCCCAATGCCGAATTTCGTATTTTTCGGAGTTTAGATACTCTTCGCTGCCGGGGTCGCGGGCCTGGTTTTCGCAAAATTCAAATGCAGGACCATAAATCCCATAACTCGCTCCCAGCGTAGCCGCCAGGACAAGCCGGGCCATAAACGCGGGCCGGCCACCGTATTGCAGGTATTGGGTTAAAATATCCGGCGTGTTTGGCCAAAGGCTCGGCCGAAAGTATTCAGCAATTTCAGTTCTGGTTAGTTCTGTCAGGTATTCCGTTAATTCGCGTTTGCCATTGCGCCACGGAAAATAGTTATAAGATTGTGTAAACCCGGCTTTTGCCAGGTAGTACATAATTCGACGGCGCGTGAACGCCTCTGACAGAAATATGAGTTCCGGACGCTGCTCTTTCAAACTTCCCAGGCACCACTCCCAGAAATGCAGCGATTTGGTGTGCGGGTTATCGACACGAAACACTTTCACTCCCTGCTCGATCCAAAAGAGAAATACGTTGCGCAACTCTGCCCATAAATTGCGCCAATCCTCCGTCTCAAAATGAAGAGGATAGATGTCCTGATATTTCTTGGGTGGATTTTCCGCGTATTGAATGCTGCCATCCGGCCGCTTGCGAAACCAATCCGGATGCTCATGCACCCACGGATGATCGGGGGAGCATTGGAATGCGATATCCAAAGCAATTTCCAAATTGTAATGCCGAGCCGTTTCCACCAAATTGCGAAAATCATCGAGCGAACCTAACTCCGGATGGATAGCCGTATGCCCGCCTGATTCGTCTCCAATTGCCCACGGGCTGCCTGGTTCGTCAGGAGCTGCGCTTAATTGATTGTTTTTGCCTTTGCGAAATGCGCGTCCGATTGGATGGATAGGCGGCAAATATAGAATGTCAAAACCCATGGCCGCAATTTTCGGCAGAAGCGCCTCGCAATCGGCAAAGGTTCCAGGCCGTCCTGGATCGGGCGATGCCGAGCGCGGAAACATTTCATACCAGGCACTGAATTGCGCCAAATGCGGCTCGACCATTACGCGCAATTCGCGACCATATGTGGTCGCGAAGGACCGCTCAGCATGCAATTCCATGAGTTGCAGCACGCGTGGGCTTAATGCCAACGTCACTGCGCCTGGCATGGGCAAATCCTTGTCCCTGGCAATGCGTGTGGCCACAGTCCAAAGCTCTGCCGCCTCGGGTTTTGGGGCGCGATCGGCGGCGCTTTCCAGCATTTGCGCTCCAGCCTGCAATTCAACAGTGAGATCGAGCCCGGCCTGGTACTTCTTCGCTAAATCGCGCCGCCACGTTTTAAAAGGATCGATCCAGGCTGAAATCGTATAAAACCAATTGCCCATCTCAGTGACTTCGAACGAAGCGCGCCATCTATCCTCCACTAGCAATTCCATTGGCACTTCCGTCCAGGGCTCTTCCTCGGCACGGCGGTACTGCAGCATCACCACGATAACGTCATGTCCATCAGCGAAGGCGGAGGCCTCGACACTCACTTTGCTGCCAACGGTGCGCTTGATGGGATTGCGCCCGAAATCGATCTCAGGTTTGACGCGTTCAATGATGACCCTTTGGCGTCCATCATCGATTTTTTCAACCAGGGCTTCCCGCATAATTCTGGTAACCACGCAAGGGCATGGCTATCCCAAAACATTTCATGGGAAAACAATCTATTCAAGGTAGAGCAAATACCCGTTATTGCAGGAATCAGCGGCTAACCAGTTTTACCAACTTTGATTAGGTTTGGCGGAGGTTTGACTGGCTTTGACGAGCTTGGAAGTTCTCTCGTGCTGGTTATTTAAAACTGAACACCATTGAACTGCTTAGAGGCCCATTGTTTCTGTTCCCTCAAATCACCGTCCCATTCGGAACCACGCCATTCTTGGGAATCACCACGATGCCGTCGCGGACACAGTATAGGTCATGGTCCAAATCTTTATCTTTGCCTTCGGCTGAGATGATGCAGTTTTCGCCGATGCGCGCATTCTTATCGACAATGGCATTTTCAATTCTAGTGTTGCGCCCAATGCCCATCGGCGGCAACCCGATGGTCTGATGTTCGCGGACCGAGGACTCGGTTTCAAAAAAATCGGCTCCCATTACAATCGTCCGATGCAGGCGCGCGCCCTCGCCGACCATGCTGCGTATGCCGAGCAAACTCTCGCTAACAGCCGCTCGATTCACGGTGCATCCTTCCGAAATGAGCGAATGCTCGATAGCTCCGGCATTTATTTTGGAAGCCGGCAAAAACCGGGCGCGCGTGAAGACGGGCGCGGTCATGTCATAAAAATTGAAGCGCGGCTGCACGGAAGTGAGGTCGAGGTTGCAATCGAAGTAGGCGCGAATGGTCCCGATATCTTCCCAGGCGCCTTTGAAAATATAGGCGCAAATCCGATAAGGCTTGAGCGATGCGGGGATAATGTCTTTGCCGAAATCATGCCAATTATTATCGAGCATTTCAAAAAGGGCCTGGGGCGTAAAAACGTAGATGCCCATGGAGGCCAAAAATAACTCCTCGTCCCCCTCGATATTCAATTTCGGATACCACTTCTTTTCCAGGAGAAACTCGTCCTGAATGCGTTTCTCCTTTGGTTTTTCGACAAAAGCCGTAATGCGATAATCGTCCGCCATGCGCATAATACCGAAAGCGGGCACGTCTTTCCGCTGGACCGGAAGCGTGGCCACCGTGACATCGGCCTGATTTTGGCAGTGCTGCGCGATCAGCCGGCGGTAATCCATGCGATAAAGCTGGTCCCCACTGAGCACCAAGGCGAAATCGAAAGGACTATTGAGAAAATGAGTAAGATTCTTCCGCACAGCGTCGGCTGTACCCTGATACCATGATTCATCGCCCATGGTTTGCTCGGCGGCCAATATCTCCACGAAACTATTGGAGAAATGATCGAATTTATAGGATTGGGAGATATGCCGATGCAGCGAGGCTGAATTAAACTGCGTTAACAAATAAATGCGGCGATAGCCTGAGTTCAGGCAATTTGAGATGGGGATATCGACGATCCGATATTTGCCCGCCAGCGGCACAGCCGGTTTCGCGCGATCTTTGGTCAGCGGATACAAACGTGAGCCGCGCCCACCTCCAAGAATGACGGCCATAACATTGTGCGGATCCAATGTTGTTTGAAAGGTCTTGCTCATGGCGAGAAGGAAAACGAATCAACTCTCTTCGTCTTCATCGTTCAGCTTTGGCCAATCGACTAAAAGAATGCCATTCAATCCGCCCAGCGCAACGGATGAGGCCTTTAATCTGTTCAGTCCCATGAGTGCGCCGCCAGTTTCATCATCCTCAAGCGCAGCGGCGGTTTGCATGCAATCCTGTGCCAAACCGTAATCACCCTCACCTTCCAATTCGCGCGCAAGTTCCGTCAATGTAGTCAGCACCCGTGCCCGTTTCTTTTGGCAAGTTTCCTTGTTCATACCGGTGCAAAGAAATTGGGCGCCTATGCTTCAGCTTTGAACACCTCCGTAGCGGCACCCGGATACAATTTAGCCCGGTTTTCTTTTCCACTACAGGAGGTCAACGCCCGCATTGCGCGAAGCCTCTTTTGTGCTCCGGATGCATGCTCTCGACACGTAGCGTGGCATTTCCTATTTTGAACCCATGCCGCCTTCTGCGCAACCGCTCGTCATTGCTGGACGAAAATTCCTGTCCCGGCTTTTTCTCGGGACGGGCAAATTCTCGTCTCCGGAAGTAATGCGCGACGCCCTGGCTGCGAGCGGCACTGAAATTGTGACGGTGGCGTTGCGGCGCGCGGATTTGAGCGGCCAGAAAGATCCCTTTGCGAACATCCTCGAGTTCATCGATCCTAAGCGCTACCTGCTGCTGCCCAATACGAGCGGCGCGATGAATGCGGAGGAAGCCGTGCGGCTGGCGCGCCTTGCGGCTGCGGCCGGCCTGCCGCGCTGGGTGAAATTGGAAATTCACCCCGACCCGCGCTACCTGCTACCCGATCCGGTAGAGACTTTTAAAGCCGCTGAGATGCTGGTGAAGGAAGGGTTCACCGTTTTGCCTTACATCAATGCCGACCCGGTTCTTGCCAAACGCCTGCAAGATGTTGGCGTGGCCACGGTCATGCCGCTGGGATCGCCGATCGGCTCGAATGGCGGACTGCAAACTCGCGATCAACTTCGCATTATCATTGAGCAAGCCACCGTCCCGGTCGTCATCGATGCCGGTTTAGGCGCTCCCAGTCACGCCGCGGAAGCGATGGAGTTAGGCGCTGATGCCGTCCTTGTGAACACCGCCATCGCGATTGCATCGGAGCCAAACCGCATGGCCGTGGCATTCAAAATGGCGGTCGAGGCGGGCCGGGCGGCTTATGAAATTGGCCTGGGCGAAATTTCTAATTTGGCGCGGCCCACGAGTCCGCTG